>JAOTSL010000193.1 GCA_029864945.1 Gammaproteobacteria bacterium | reverse complement strand
CTCATCTACACCAAGCCCGTCTGTAAATAGAGAAACAATTGTAGCTGTTTCCTTCTCCGTTTTTTCTTCAGCCTGAGTTTCCGTCATGACGTTAATCGTCCAACCAGTAAGCTCGCTAGCAAGCCTTACATTTTGACCACCACGACCAATAGCCTGGGATAGCTGATCTTCAGCGACGGCAACATCCATCGCCCCAGAGTCTTCATCCACTACAACTGAAACAACTTCAGCAGGAGACATCGCATTTACGACAAATTGAGCTGGGTTATCACTCCAGGTAATAATATCTACGCGTTCACCACCAAGCTCATTTGATACCGCTTGTACACGTGAACCTCGCATGCCAACACAAGCACCAACTGGATCAATTCTAGCGTCATTACCTCTAACCGCGATCTTTGCACGCATTCCCGGGTCACGTGCCGCGCTTACAATATCAATAAGCCCTTCACCAACTTCCGGCACTTCTAGTTTAAATAACTCAATAAGTAATTCAGGCGCAACACGACTTATAAAAATTTGAGGGCCACGCGCTTCACTACGCACTTCGCGTAAATAGCCTCGTACCCGATCACCGGCACGTAATGACTCTCTGGGTATTAAATCTTCCCTTAAAATCGCGCCTTCAGCGTGACCACCAAGATCAATTAATACATTTCCTTTTTCGTTACGCTTAACAACGCCACTAATTAGCTCCCCTTTGCGCTCAAGAAAAGCATCAACAACCTTAGCCCGCTCAGCTTCACGAACTTTTTGCACAATTACTTGCTTTGCCGTTTGCGCAGCTATTCTACCAAATTGCACTGACTCAATTGGCTCTTCTATATGCCCGCCAATTTCCACATCAGGGTTAATTTGCGATGCAGCTGGGTATAACATCTGCTTTAAAGGGCCTTCGAATTCAGGATCTTCCTCATCAACGACCAACCACTGACGATAAGTATCGTAGTCGCCGGTATTGCGATCTATACAAACCCTTACGCCAATGTCTTCGCCATGCTTTTTACGCGTAGCGGTAGCAAGTGCCGTTTCTATGGCCTCAAAAATAATTCCTTTTTCGACACCTTTTTCGTGTGATACAGCATCGACGACAAGCAATATTTCCTTACTCATTTACACAGTCTCCATAGAACTGAAACTTCAAAACTCAGGCAGCAAATTAGCCTTATCTATTAAATCAAATGGTATAGCGGCACTTTTACTATCCGTTACCAAATTCACAATATCGCCGTTTAGCGACTCAATGACACCAACAAACTTTCGCTGACCATCAATGGGCATTTTCGACCTTACATTGGCGCGACGGCCAATAAACTGTTCAAAATGCGCAAGGGAAAACAAGGGTCTATCAAGGCCAGGCGAAGACACCTCAAGGCTATATTCACCGTTAATTGGGTCTTCAACATCCAACATCGCGCTAATCTGCCGACTGACTTCGCCGCAATCATCCACATCGATTCCTTCAGGCTTATCGATGTAAATTCTCAATATTGAATGCTTACCCTGAGGTAAATATTCGACACCCACCAGCTCGTAATCCATTCCAACTACGATTGGCTCTATTAATTCATTTAATCCAGACTGCTTACTCATGTCGCCCCTGCAAACAAAAAAGTGGGCCCAAGGCCCACTTCTTAAAATTCTTTAATGGCTACCAGTAGCGTATTATTTACCGCATACCAGCAAGCCGGCCTTCGCTTCTCAACAAAGGCACGCGTTAAGTTGTTGTTTCTAAGACATAATCGCGTTCAAATACATTATCAAGCCCTTTACAATAGACATCATTTACGTTTGCCTGACATCTTGCAGGCGTATAATAGGAGATTGATCTATATTTATCAAGATAATTACGACAATAATTACTTACCATCCCCCTTTCTTGCAAGATAAAACAAAATAGTGACCAATTAAACAAAAACCAATAAAATCAGTCGAATAATTACACGCCCCGGCAAATAAAAAGGATTTTAAAGCCCAAATATTAAACACACGCAATCTAGTCGGGCTAATCGCAAATTAAACACCTCAAGTTACTGTTTTATATGAGCCACACTAACAAAACTAGCGATCGGTCCGATATAACTTACCTATAGTGTAATATCGTATAAATTTTACCATTACTGATTTTTTTACCCCCAAAAACTAGAGGATCAAGGAGTGTTTCGTGTATGTTTGACCGTAATCCTCTAAACAGGCCAATCAATGTTTTAGCTATTACCCTTTTGACCCTCACTCTCGTCAATTGCACCGAAACACTTCCAACCAAAACTAAAGAAGGCCTTGTGTTTGAGCAAGCCGAGCTCCTGAGCGCCAACATAATACGGGGCGGCAGGCTTTATGATAAATGGTGGGAAGAAAAGCGCATACCCACACCAAGCGGTCCTAACCCTATTTGGCAATATACTGCCACTCCCGAAAGTACTGCAAAAAACGAGGGCGGCCAATGGCGCTGCGCAGAATGTCATGGCTGGGACTACAAGGGACTTGATGGCACCTATAGTGCTGCAAACACGCTACACTTTTCAGGCGTTAGTGGTCTCAATAACACCAGCCCCGAATTTACAGCTGAATCAGTATTCAACTTCATTTCAAATGGTGTAGTGCGAATAAAAAACGGCGCAACCGACCACGACCTGAAGAGCAGCACTCCTGACGCTGCACACGCGTTTTATGGCACAGGGAAACTAGACGCTAAAGATATCTATGATTTAACCAAATTCATCATGGATTTCGCCAATCGCGATTTAATTGATTCCATAACAGGAAGCCCCACTCTTGGAAAAATCGTTTATACGCAAAAATTCAGCAGTAAGAGTTGTGGTGATTTAGGTTGTCACACTAACGATAGCAGCGTAACCAAGACCGACATCATAGATGCCGCACTAATAAATGAAGCCGAGTTTTTACATAAGGTTCGCCTTGGTAGCCCTTCCTCTATAATGTTTGGTGGACTAGACAACGGGCAGGCAAAAGATGTACTTGAATTTGTGAAAGCTGGCGCCAACACGGCTATTATCCCTATCAGCAATTTTGACCAATCTATCTATGACGCATTGACTAACGATAATACCGCCAAAGGTGGGTTGTTATATGACTCGTGGTGGGATGAATCAGGCGCCTCCGCCCCGACAACTACTCATGCTTTATGGCCATCAACCAACCTAACTGCGGGTAGCACAACCTGGCGCTGCAAAGAATGCCATGGCTGGGATTACCGCGGCAAAGAAGGCGCTTACGGTAAGGCTGGAAAGCATAATACTGGCATAAAAGGCATCGTAGAATATAGCGGCACAACGATGCAAATGACCACTGCAAATAACGTTTATTCCTATCTCAAAAAAGATACCTCTCACGGGTTTGATGAGACATCTACAATCGCAACTTTTAGCGATACAGAATACTACGCCCTAACTAAATTTATTATGACCATGCGTGATGAAGCGAAACAAAACAAAGCGTCTTACAACTTTATTAACGATACAACACTGGCAACAGTTAATGGTGATGCAATAGCAGGGAAAACCCTATACACATCCACTCAATGCACTACATGCCATGGAGCTAATGGTAAGTTACTGGATTTTGCTGATCATACCAGCACTCCGGATGCGCATGAATTCCTGAATAATATTGCACTGGAAAACCCCTGGAAATATATACACAAAATCCGATTCGGACAACCAGGCCCAGTCTCAAACATGAGCGGCACTATTCAAATAGCAAGTACCCTAACCACTGATTACTCGGCAATAGAAACAGCCGTTGATATTTTAGCTTATTCACAAACAGAACTTACCCCAAACATAAAACGCGCTGGACGGCTTTACGATAAGTGGTGGAAGGTAGCCGGCAATAAAAGCGCCGCTACACCGTCTACGCAAAATCAGGATTGGTCCGGCAGTGCAGATCCATCAATAAAAGACGACGACACCTGGCGCTGCAATGAATGCCATGGATGGGATTATAACGGTGCCGCCGGTGCATATAGTAATGGCACAACACACTACACTGGTATAAAAGGTCTTATAGATGCAAAAGCTTTAACAGAAACAGTACTAATTGATATCATTAAAAATGGGCCTGCCACCACAACAAATCATGCCTTTGGACTATATATAAGTGATGCTGACATTACATTACTGGCCAAATTTATATTAAATGATACTGAAGGTATACCGCCTATTGCATCTTTAGCAGCCACCCTAGCTTCCACCGACAACACAAACGGAAAAACACTTTACGAGGGAGCATCACCCGGCAATTGCGCAAACTGCCATGGGATAGATGGAAAAACATTACCTAACGCCGTTATCAATATAAAAGCCAATAATAACGCCCAGGAATTTATTCACAAAGCAAGGTTTGGTCACCCGGATTCCAATATGATACCTATCAGCACTGAATTCCAGGGAGCAAGCCTTATCCAAGCAGGTGATATTTTTGCTTATGGAAAAACAATAGGAACACCAGCCGGGCCAGCAGATTACGCAAGTGCTGATCCTGTTCGCGGCGGCAGACTTTATGACGAATGGTGGGTGGAGATGCAATCAAGCAATTCAACAGTTCTACCTCCGACGCAGGAGAACCCATTCTGGGCAAGCAATTACGACCCTACAATAATTCCTCTTTCCAGACGCACAACAGACACTTGGCGCTGCAAATCATGCCATGCGTGGACTTACAAAGGTATTGGATTTTTCACAAATGGAACACCAACTGATTCCAGCGCAGATAACTTAATTAATAAAATAAGTTTACGTCGAAGCGAACTATTAGATGAAATTGCAGTGCAGAATTATATCTTTAACGTGATTAAAAGTGGCGACCCTTCGCTCACTATGCATAAGTTTGGCGGCGCGATAACAACCGCACTACCCTCACCCATGACCGATATTGAGATTTGGGACTTGACCAAATTCTTACTAGATACAAAAGGAATGATTGATAGCAGCGCAAGGATCACGGCAACAGGCAGTGTCGTTACTCCGATCTCAACAAATGGAGAAGGTTTATTTTTAGGCTCAGCGAACACTTTAGTTAAATGCGCCGACTCAAATTGTCACGGGACTGATGGCACATCGTTAGCAACTGATATTTTTTCTATGTCAGCACCATTTTCAACAACAAATACCACAGGCGATCCATGGGGAGCACTTCATAAAATACGTTTTGGTCGGCCTGGCACAGCAATGCCGTCATTAACAGGTAGTAGCCTAACTACTGATGACGCCTATGACATTCTTGGATATGGTCAAGACAGATTTAACCGCAGATAAGTCGCACGGAAAATTCACTATAAAAACGGCAGCCCATTACAATAAGCAACCGCTCTCTATTTATCCGTTACTATTTTCATCTTTACCTTGTTTATCTTTTAACTTAGTTTTATAGGCTCTTCTAAAGTCTTTTAACATACGGCCAGTATGATGATAGTCCAGCAATTGTTCATGCTTTTCACACATCGCGTCATACAATGCGGCCTTATACTCAACACCTTCTCTGCGAACACTTTGATCGAGATGGTTTTCTGCTTTTGCTGGATCTAACGAATCAAAAATTCGATCAAACATTTCTTGCGCCGAATCATTTATTACCGTTTGTATATTCAGGTCATTACCATACAATTGCTTTACCAGGTCTATTACAGCCCCTTTATTTTTTTCTAGAGCTGAGCCCTGAAGATCATGCTTCAAATCCTCCAACACCATCTTGATCTGGTTTAAATTCTGATTACCCGTTTGCTGCGGTGAAAGCTTAATTCCGAGCAGTAAAGCAATGTCATCAATGTCTTTTTTGCTATTAGACTCCTCAACAACAAACAAGGTGTTTTGTAAGCGTTCGCACTGAGAAACAACCTGCTCTTTACTGTTATCTTTTAATAGATATATAAGGTAATACTTTAACATTGCTAATTGAATAGATGCGGGATACTGCCGGATCACGGGTAATATTTTTTGAATATCAACCTCTAGCATTTGCTCTGTCATTTTAACTAAAGCTGCCTCAAGATTCGATTAATTGACGACATAATCATCACATCATCAGCCTCGACATCATCTGGTAATTGCCTACCTGACACTACTGTTTTATCTAATTCAGAGTAATCCGTTGGTGCAATGAGGGTTTTATCATTTTCACTATCATATACATTTTCTACCGGAGGGATCGCAGCCCCATTGACTGCAGATGTTTTCGAAAATATCGAATCCAACCAGGCTTCATCCTTTATAATTTCTCGCAACGCACTTTCCAGTAGCTGCTCATCCACTTCCGGCGTCAGCTGACCTTGCAATTGACTTGTACGAATAAAATCAACATGGCTAAACATTTCTTTAATTACATGAATTATCTTTACGAACGAATAAACCGAGGGTTCGTGACCTCCCTCAGAGGAGGAAAAAATCTG
>JAOTSL010000020.1 GCA_029864945.1 Gammaproteobacteria bacterium | reverse complement strand
GCCCAGCCAATCAGTATGATCTAACTGAATATTACTAATGACAGCAACATCGGCATCAACCAGATTAACTGCGTCAAGCCGACCACCTAATCCCACTTCTAGAATAATAATATCAAGGGTTTCGCTCTGGTTTTGGCCTTGGTTTTGGCCTTGGTTTTGGCCTTGGTTTTGACCTTGGTTTTGAAAAATATCAAACGCAGCAAGCGTACCAAATTCAAAATAAGTTAGACTGATTTCATCTCGGGCATTTTCTACATTTTGAAATGCTTCACACAACTGCGCATCTGAAACCGGCTCACCTTGGAGACGAATACGTTCGTTATATCTTAGTAAATGAGGAGAAGTATAGGTTCCAACTTTATACCCTCCCGAGACGTATAACGACTCGAGAAAAGCCACTGTGGAACCTTTACCGTTAGTGCCACCAACCAGGACTACTTTTGTTGCAAGAGGTTTTGTTGCAAATGGTTTTGTAACTAGCCTGGTGAATACAGGGCGGATACGATCCAGCCCCATATCGATTGCCTTGACATGCAGTGTTGTTTGCCAGTCTAACCATTCTTGAAGGGTATGAAACTTCATAGAGAATTTTTGTATCCAGCCAGCGAAATAAAATTAATGAACGTGACTACCGATTATTAAGTATTTTAGAAAGATGACTGATCTTATGTCGCAACTGATTACGATTAACGATCATATCTAACGCGCCATGCTCCAATAAGAACTCACTGCGCTGAAAACCCTCAGGCAATTTTTCCCGCACTGTTTGCTCGATTACACGAGGACCGGCAAAACCGATCAATGCTTTAGGCTCGGCGATATTAATATCACCCAGCATCGCAAAACTTGCAGATACGCCACCCATTGTTGGATCTGTTAAAACAGAAAAATAAGGAATGCCACGTTCACTCATTCTAGTCAGTGCTGCACTTGTTTTTGCCATTTGCATCAACGAAAACAATGCTTCCTGCATACGTGCGCCACCGCTGGCAGAAAAACAAACAAATGGAATTTCTTCTTCAATACTTACATTCACCGCACGTACGAATCGTTCTCCAACCACCGATCCCATTGAACCACCCATGAAACGAAACTCAAATGCTGCCGCAACCATTGGCACATCAAGTACGGAGCCCTTCATTGCGACCAACGCATCTTTTTCTGATGTCGCTTTTTGAGCTTGTGTTAGGCGATCTCTGTATTTTTTGCTGTCTTTAAATTTTAAAACATCGTCTGGCTCGAGGTTTTCACCAATTTCCTCTCGTCCGTCTTCATCGAGAAAAACATCCAGTCGACGACGTGCACCAATGCGCATATGGTGGTTACATTTAGGGCATACATCCAGACTACGTTCTAGTTCTGCGCGAAACAACGTTGCATTACAACCAGGACATTGTGACCAAAGCCCCTCAGGAACCGCGCCCTTAATTTCAGTCCGAATACGTGAAGGAATTATTTTTTCAAACCAGCTCATGTGTTTTCCATATATAAATTAAATTATTTGTTAACTCAAATAAATTGTGTAACCACAAAGTATCAGTTTAATTTGCGTCTATTGCCTGCCGCAAACCTGCAAGAAAGCTTTTCACTTCCTCAATTATTTTTGCCTGATCATTCTGATTTTCGGCAATGCGTTTTACTACCGCACTACCTACCACCACACCATTGGCTATCTTTGAAATGGTCGCAGCTGTTTGCGCATTGTTAATACCAAATCCAACACAAATAGGCAGGCCAGTGTAATCACGAAGCTCTGACAACTTATGTCCGACGGCTTCCGCATCAATACTTTTTACACCAGTAACGCCCTTGAGCGAAACATAATATAAAAAACCACGACTATACTTGGTGATTTGTTTAAAACGATCAACAGTGCTTTCAGGTGACACAAGAAAAATAGGATCAATCTTATTTGCCTCAAAGGCAACAATTAAATCTTCGGCTTCTTCCGGCGGTAAATCTACAGTTAATACACCGTCAACACCTGCAGCTGCGGCTCTTTGTGCAAAAATCTGATACCCCATCACTTCAACCGGGTTTAAATAGCCCATTAAAACAACTGGTGTTTCCTGGTTAGTTTCTCGAAAAGTGGTAACCATATCTAACACATCAGACAATGAAACATTATGTATCAGTGCCCGCTCGCAAGCCTGTTGAATTACCGGGCCATCAGCCATCGGGTCTGAAAATGGCACACCAATTTCAATAATGTCTGAGCCCGCCTCGACCATCGCATGCATCAAAGATACTGTTATTGTTGGATCAGGGTCGCCAGCAGTAACGTAAGGTATCAGTGCTTTTTTTCCATTAGAGGCTAAATCTGCAAATCGTTTACTTAGTCTACTCATACCGTTATTCCCTCAAGGGCTGCTACAGTATGGATATCTTTATCACCCCTTCCAGATAAGTTCACTAGGATATTTTTTCCTTTACCCATTTTCACTGCCAGCTTTGCTGCATACGCAAGTGCATGACTTGATTCCAACGCAGGAATAATGCCTTCGATTTTTGTCAAAGCGTGAAATGCATCTAGTGCTTCAGTATCGGTAACAGCAACGTAGTTTGCGCGACCAATATCTTTTAACCAGGCATGCTCAGGGCCAACGCCTGGATAATCCAAACCTGCAGAAATTGAATGCGTTTCGATAATTTGGCCATTTTCATCTTCCATTAGGTAAGTTCGGTTACCGTGAAGTACACCCGGTTTGCCTTTACATAATGGCGCTGCATGACGACCGGTTTCCAAACCATCACCGCCACCTTCAACCCCGTAAATTTCAACGTCTTTATCATTCAAGAACGGATGAAATAAACCAATTGCATTTGAACCACCGCCCACACAAGCCACAAGCGCATCGGGTAACCGGCCTGTTTTAGCCAGCATTTGTTCTCTTGCTTCACGTCCGATCACGGTTTGGAAATCACGTACCATTTCTGGATAAGGGTGAGGCCCAGCAACTGTTCCAATAATATAAAACGTATTATCCACATTTGTTACCCAGTCGCGCATGGCTTCATTGAGCGCATCTTTAAGCGTTTTAGATCCGGAAGTAACAGGAACAACTTTAGCGCCGAGTAATTTCATACGGTACACATTGGCGGCCTGTCGCTGAACATCAACTTCGCCCATGTAAACGACACACTCCATACCTAGTCGCGCAGCGACTGTGGCACTTGCAACACCATGCTGTCCCGCTCCGGTTTCAGCTATGATTCGGGTTTTACCCATACGTTTCGCTAGTAATGCCTGCCCAATCGTATTGTTAACTTTATGAGCGCCAGTGTGATTTAAGTCTTCGCGCTTTAAATAAATATTTGCCCCGCCCAAGTGCTCTGACCAATGTGAGGCTAAGTATACCGGCGAAGGACGGCCAACATAGTCAGCAAGATCTTTATCGAGTTCAGCAATAAATGCAGGGTCGCTCTTGAAGACTTCATAGGCTTTTGTCAGCTCTTCAATTGGTGCCATCAACGTTTCAGCTATGAAACGACCACCATAGATTCCAAAATGCCCTTTCTCATCCGGCATATTAGGAAGATTTGCTTGTCTATCTATCACGTTAGTTGTCACCTAGATTTACACCTCGAACAAATTTTTTCATTTTATCTGCGGCCTTCACACCTTTTTCGGCTTCAACACCACTACTCACATCAACCGCATAAGGTCTAACTTGTTTTACTGCCGATTCTACATTATCCACCGTCAAACCACCTGCTAGTATCAACGGTTTGCTAAAACCGGCTGGTATTGATTCCCAGTCGAATTTATCACCACTGCCACCGGATGCACCTTTTTGATGACTGTCCAGCAAAAAACCCACTGCAGTAGAATATAACGCCGCGTATTCTACCGGATTTACGCCGCCACCCATAGGGATTGCTTTAATATAAGGCGTATCAAACTGCTTGCAGAATGATACCGATTCATCGCCGTGGAATTGTAACAAATTCAACGCAGTTTCCCGCACAATGCCCTGCACTTCTTCACAAGGCTGGTTCATAAATAAACCAACGGTTTGAGCAAAGGGAGGTAATTGATTAATAATCGCTTTAGCATCCTGCGCACTAATATAACGCGGGCTGGATTTTACAAAAACAAAACCCAATGCATCAACACCTAACTCAATCGCTTTTAAAGCATCTTCCAGTCGGGTTATACCACAAATTTTAATACGTGTTCGCGTCACTTTTAACTCATTTATAAACAACTTAGTTACCTTAGATTACCAGATTGAGGAAGTATGCGAAACTTGAGGTAGCTTAAATTCATTATCATACGAAACTCCGGTCAAATATAAACCAAATGGCTGTGCAGTCACTCCACCCTTGGTTCTGTCACAGGTTTCGAGTATTTGCCGAGCCCATTCTGGCTCTCGCTTTCCTGCGCCAATTTCCATCAACACGCCCGCAATATTTCTAACCATGTGATGTAAAAATGCATTGGCTTCAATATCGACAAGCACAAACTGTCCTTTACGGGTAACATTTAGGCTTAATACTTCTCGTACCGGACTTTTTGCCTGACAGCCAACGGCTCTATAGGCATTAAAATCATGTTTACCAATTAAGTAATTTGCCGCTTGTTGCATTCTAGCTTCGTCCAAAGGCCGGTATTCCCAGGTAGTTCGGTATGCCAAAAAAGTAGGCCGAACAGAGCGATTAAATATCACATATTGGTACCGTCTTCGACGCGCTGAAAAACGCGCATGAAATTCTTCAGACACCTGGGTCGCCCACAAAACACACACGTCTTTGGGTAAATTTGCGTTAGCACCATAAACCCAGCTTCGGTCATCGCGATCTACCTCGATATCAAAATGTACAACCTGCTCTGCACCATGTACACCGGTGTCGGTTCTTCCTGCACAAATAACACGAACAGGCTCATTCGCCACAACTGACAATGCTTGCTCCAGCGTTTCCTGAACAGTTTTTACACCCTCTTTCTGTGCCTGCCAGCCACTGTAACCATGACCATCATATTCAACGCCCAGCGCAATTCTCATTACAAACTAATCCAAAAATTCAATAATTATAAAAATGGGTGCAGAACAAATCAAATATGCCCCGAGTTATCACCCTACATTTAAAAACAAAACCGCCATACTAAACGGTATTAACCATTGAATCCAACCGGGCAAGGCTTTGATTTCAATTTCCATCTCACGCATATCAACTTTCTGATCCACCGCCCGCCCAAAACCTTCGGCCAGATGCTCACTAACCTTCTCTAAATACCGACCAACATTTTTAAATTCAAATTTTTCATTATATTCTGGCAGAAAAGGCAAACCGGCAGCTTCTAGCGTTAATAACACACGAATAACAAACCGTTTTCGATCAATTCCCAAGCATTTAAACGGTGTAGCAAGATAATACAAACCCACTATAATTTCTAGGCGATCAGTCAAGCGCAATAAGCTCTCCACACCAAGTACTAAAATAATCAGTGCGGCAACTCTCTGCAAGCCCATAAACAGGCCATCATAAGTGGGAGACCAGCCTTCAAGAACCGGCCAAATCAACTGCCCCGGCGTAAACCAGAGATACATGATAAAAATGGAAATGAAAAAAATACGTAAGCGCTTTATCATCAACCAGGCTTTAGGGGCAGGAAATTGCTTTGACACCAACCAAACAACAACCAGCATTGAAAGACCAATGATACTAGAGGCAGTTTGCCCTAATGAAACAAAGGCAGCAAAAACCATAAAGCTAAGCAAACGAATTAAGGGATGCACAAACAAAAGGGAAAATAATCCTGTTAAGAAAAAATAATAAACTGCAACGGATACTGCAAAATAACAAACAGCAAAACAATAATCAGGTAATAGCAGGACAACTTTAAATAACTCAGTACAGGTGGAAAAAAGTGCGCAACACCACCCTTACCACCAACACGGATACGCCAATGCAGCCCTTTAATCTTCCTATACGATCGCCTCAATAACCAGCCACCCCAAAATAGTAAACTACCGACAAGCCATACCACTCCCAACATACTAAGCAACGTTTCAATAAGTGAAGAATCGTGCGCCCAGCTCAGGTTTACATAATCCGGCATCTGACGAATTCCATTGATGACGAAAGGATGCCCCAACCAAATACCACCAAACATGATTACCAGCACGAGAATGGCGAGCAAATAGTAACCGACATTAGGGTGTCGATTTACATTTCCACTGTTAACAGAATCGTTATTTTTCATTGCAATGTTCAATTAAAATTACCACTCATTGTTTCGGGCACCTCCGAAAATAAATTTAGACACCAATATTACGTTATGTTTAGCAGGATAATAAAATATAACAGCTTAGTAGGAAGCTCTCGTAACAAGTGCCTCCCTATTAATACAACTGAATTCAGTCAATTTCCGGAGGGCCCTTCAGTTGAACGGGTAAAATAGACTTAATATATTCATTCATAATAACATTCTAAAAATAGAAACAATATCCAGTATTCTCTAAACGAACCGACAAGTTTTCAGAAAAGGCAGTAGTGAGTGTTGGCGTAAATATGAGCCAGAGCCTTCTATAGTAAGTTTATTACCTACATAAAATATAATGTGTATGCTGAATAGTTACTATAATGTTAGACTAACCACATACTCACACTAGAATCAAGTATATGAAATCTCTCGAACATCTTCTTGAAAACTGGTTATTTACCAGTCGCTGGTTACTTGCCCCGTTCTACGGTGGCCTTGTCGTCGCAATTGGCTTACTACTTATCAAATTTGGTCAAGAGTTTATTGCTTTCGCACCTACTATTCTTGATGCTGACATCAAAATGGTCATGTTGAAGATTCTTTTACTTGTCGACATCACCCTACTCGCCAACTTGTTACTCATTATTATTTTTGCCGGATACGAAACATTTGTATCAAAAATTGACAACTATCACTCCGAAGACAGATTGAGCTGGATGGGTAAAGTCGACTTTTCTGGTCTAAAAATCAAACTTTTTGGCTCCATTGTTGCCATTTCAGGCATTGAATTACTAAAAGCCTTTCTTTTACTTGATAAATACACCGACAAACAACTAATGTGGTTGGTTATTATCCACTTAACATTTGTTGTCTCTGGCCTTCTGTTCACTTATATGGATCATGTAGCTGCTCAAACCAAAAAACTGGAATGCGAAGCTGAGAAAATTTATCCTGACAGCCGTAAAAAAAAGCTCCCATAAAAGACCATTTGATATATTTTTTCGTCAAATTAAGACTATAAAATAAAAAACCGCTAATACCCCCTTGTTTTATCCATATTTATTTAAGAATTTGGTCAAACTGTCGATTCATTCAGTATAGGCACACCCGAATTTTTTGTTTGATAAATCATCCTGATAAGCACCAGAGATAAATATGAAAATCAATGAACCAGTAACACAAAAAGAAGTAAAAATACCAAAAGGCCAGGTACTTATTTCCACCACCGATATAAAAGGTAGTATCACTAAAGCAAATGATGCATTTGTCCAAATTAGTGGCTTCTCCAGAGACGAATTGCTTAACAATAATCACAATATTGTACGACACCCCGATATGCCGCCAGCCGGGTTTCAAGATCTTTGGGATAACCTGAAAAACAATAACCCTTGGCTGGGCATAGTAAAAAACCGAACCAAGAATGGCGACCATTACTGGGTAAAAGCCTATGTCGCACCCATTGTCATTAACGGCCAGCTAACCGGTTATCAATCTGTGCGGGTTCAAGCCAGCGAAGAAGAAATTGGTCGCGCAGATGAACTATATAAAAAAATAAACGCTGGAAAAACCTCACGATTCAAACCACCGACCATCCCACAAAAATTATTTGCGATGATATTCAGTGGTATCACATTAGTAACTATTGGTTACGTGCTTTCAATATATTTAAATAGCCACCTGTTTGCAGCCGCAGGATTAATTGCAGGAGGATTAACTGCGTATCTAATTTCACGCAGTATTACAAGCCTACTTAAAAATACAGCAGACAAGGCAAAAAATACAATTAACAACCCTCTATCACAAGTGCTAATTACTGGTCGTGTCGGCATTTTGGGTAGCGTACTACTCGCCATTGAATTGCAGGAAGCAAAACTAAAGACCTTCGTACATCAAGCTGCTCATACAAGTAATCAATTAGACAGTACAGCAATAGAGATAACAGAATCATTCAGTCAAACAATGAATAATATTAACCAGCAAAAAGATGAAGTTGATCAGGTCGCATCTGCAATAAACGAAATGACAAGTTCCGTTGAAGAAGTAACAAAGAGCATCAATGACACGGCCGATTCTGCGCAAAATGCGAAAAAAGAAGTGCATAAAATCAATACAGAAATATCAGAAACCATCAATATCATCAACAATCTAGAGCAGGATATGAGTAAATCCGTATCGGTTATTAATCGTTTAGACGAGAATAGTCAAAACATTGGTGCTGTACTTGATGTTATTCAGGGCATTGCTGAACAAACTAATCTTCTCGCTCTCAACGCCGCCATCGAAGCAGCTAGGGCGGGTGAAGCAGGACGCGGATTTGCCGTTGTCGCCGATGAAGTAAGAACCCTCGCCACACGTACTGCTGACTCAACACTGGAAATCGAAAAAATAATCAAACAAATTCAAGATGCTGCCAAGGATGCAGTATCGTCAATGGATGTTGCAAAAAAACGGGTGGAACAAAGCTTTACACACGTAGAAAACTCTGCCGAAGCAATTGCAAGCGTATCAGGTGCCGTCGACAACATTGAAAGCATGAGTACTCAAATTGCCTCCGCAGCTAGTCAACAAAATATTGTAGCCTTGGATATAAATCGTAGCATTCATGAAATATCAGAAAAAGTGAGCTTAACCGTCACAGCAGCAGAAACAACCGCAAATAAAACCAGTAGCTTTTCAGAGCTTTCAAAAGAACTACAAACTTTGATTAACCAGAGCAAATAAAGATTATAAAAAACCAGAACCGTCCGGCGATAGAGCAATAATCTATATTGCTCTATCGCTTTCACTCAACTTGCTTTCTTGGAGTTATTCTAGCGTTTATGTTTATAGTAAATATGCTAGCAACTAATTTGCTGGGCCTGCCTTTTCACGGCGAACCGACCTCAGCGAGTAGGCCAAAAATGATTAACGACTTGATGTAGTTGAGCTCATGTCGATAGGCGTTTCATATAGTCGATTTTTCTTCCAACTGACATACCATTGAGGATCAAAATCAAAATCCAGTTCCACACACGTTTCATACGCCTTGCGAAAATGTAATGCAGTACGAAAGCAATGAAGCTCCTGATCGGCAGTTACTTTACCTACCTGTCCTACTTGAAATTTCCGATTTTTCACCATGCCATTTTGCTTCCAATGCACCTGATATACTAAATAACGAATATTACGACGCTTATCCAGGGCAACTGACTTTGTTACACCACGAACTCCCGTCGTTTTATTATTTACCAAAGCCCCCATTGTAACCAGGCTTTTTATTCTTGTGCCAAGCAACACCAATTGTTGGTCACGCCAACTTTGAGCAGCCACTAATGATTTTTCCCTATTACCCCAAGAGTTATGTGAAAAATACCGGCTATGTTCTTTTCCTTTGCGAACGATTCTGACTTGAAAACCGTGTTTATCTGGCTCTGTGATATGTTTTTCTGGTGCTATCAGCAATGTTATAACCCTATACCTAAACTAATAAAATAACAGTAGGCGTAGTGTAGAAAAAAAAACGAACATAGTCCATAAGTACTACTCTGAGACGGTCGTTATTTAACCATTTAGCCGGGTTTTCTTACATAAACTGCTTTAATGTATCACCAAGCGCGGCAGGTGATTTAGTTGTGGCAACTCCCGCAGCTTCAAGTGCTGCAAATTTTTCTGCCGCAGTCCCTTTACCACCCGCGATAATCGCACCAGCATGCCCCATGCGTTTTCCTTTTGGTGCGGTCACACCTGCAATATAAGCAACAACGGGTTTTGTTACATGCGCTTTAATATATTCCGCCGCTTCTTCTTCCGCAGTTCCACCTATTTCACCAACCATAATAATAGCTTCGGTCTGAGGGTCGTTTTGAAATAATTCCAGACAATCAATAAAATTAGTACCTGGAATAGGGTCTCCACCAATTCCAATACAGGTGCTTTGACCGTAACCCAGATCAGTTGTTTGTTTAACGGCTTCATAAGTTAATGTGCCGGAACGAGAGACAATGCCAATTTTTCCTGGCAAATGAATTGAACCGGGCATTATGCCAATTTTGCACTCACCAGGCGTAATAATACCGGGGCAATTAGGACCAATCACCCTTACCCCAGCATCCTGTACGACTTTTCTAGCTTGCAGCATATCAAGCGTTGGAATGCCTTCTGTGATACACACAATTAATTGAATACCTGCATCCGCCGCTTCCAAAATTGCATCTTTACAAAAAGCTGCTGGCACGTAGATCATTGTTGCCGTTGCGCCAGTGGCATCAACAGCATCACGCACCGTGTTAAAAACTGGCAAACCTAAATGTTCCTGCCCGCCTTTACCCGGTGTAATTCCACCAACCATTTGTGTACCGTAAGCAATTGCCTGTTCAGAATGAAAGGTGCCTTGCTTTCCTGTAAAACCCTGGCAGATAACTTTAGTATCTTTATTTATCAATACGCTCATGGGTTTTAGTTCTCCTTGTTATTTTTAGTCGCGGCAACCGCTTTTTGTGCCGCCTGGTCCAGACTTTCTGCAGCGATAATTTGTAATCCGCTTTCAGTTAATAATTGTCGACCACGCTCGGCATTGTTTCCTTCCAATCTTACAATAACCGGTACTTCAACATGCACCTCTTCAACCGCACCGATAATTCCTTCCGCGATCATGTCACATCTAACAATACCACCGAAAATATTTACCAGAACGGCCTTAACATTACTATCAGATAAAATAATTTTAAATGCTTCAGAGACGCGCTCTTTTGTTGCCATACCACCAACATCAAGAAAATTCGCCGGATCACCACCGTGCAGTTTAATTAAGTCCATTGTTGCCATCGCAAGGCCTGCGCCATTCACCATACAGCCAATTTCACCATCCAGTGCGATATAATTTAAATCCCATTCTCTTGCACGAACTTCTCGCTCATCTTCCTGGTTGATATCACGCATCTCTTCAATGTCAGGTAATCTATACAATGCACTGTCATCAATATTAATTTTTCCGTCCAAACATAAAAGATCACCCTGCTTTGTAACAACCAGAGGATTGATTTCGATAAGGCTTAAATCTTTTTCATGAAATAACTTCATCAGGCCAGTGAGTATTTTACTGAACTGTTTAATTTGATCACCTTTTAATCCCAGCCCAAACGCCAACTGACGACATTGAAATGGCTGCAGACCAACAACGGGGTGAATTGCCGTTTTCAGAATCTTTTCCGGCGTCTCTTCAGCGACTTTTTCAATGTCCATCCCACCCTCAGTGGAGGCCATAATAACAACACGTTTTAATGACCGATCAATCACCGCACCAAGATAAAGCTCACGTTCAATATCACTGGGCATTTCAATTAAAACCTGATTCACCGGCTGGCCATTCGCATCCGTTTGAAATGTTACAAGACGTGTGCCCAACATTTCTTTTACTGCAGCTAACGCTTCGTCCTTTGAATTAGTAATTTTTACACCACCAGCCTTACCACGACCACCAGCATGAACCTGAGCCTTAACCACATAACGATTTGTATCTAATGCATCAATCGCTTTATCTGCCTCCTCAAGATTGCTCACTACTGTGTTTACCGGCACCGCTACACCGTATTTAACAAATAATGCTTTTGCCTGGTATTCGTGTAAATTCATTTTATTTATCCCTGTTAATAGATCTTACCAATAGACCTTGTAAATATTTTCCCGAGCACCATTTCCCTCTAAGAGATCACGATACCACAAGTACTTGAGAGGCCAGATGTATCTTCAAATCAAACTAACCACTCGTAACTATTTCTTCTTTTGAACAGCATGAATCGCTCGCCCATCAACGGAAAGTGCTGCCTCGTGAAAAGTTTCCGCTAAAGTCGGATGAGCAAACATAGTCATAGCCAAATCCTCACTGCTGCTACCAAACTCCATAGCAATTTTTGCCTGCCCAATCAGCTCCGAACTTTGCGGCCCAATCATATGCACTCCTAATATACGGTCAGTTTCAGCATGGGCAATTACTTTTATAAAACCAACAGTATTATTAATTGCTCGCGCCCGACCATTAGCCGAAAACGGGAACTTGCCAACTTTAAAAGGAATATTTGCCGCTTTAACTTCCTGCTCAGTTTTTCCTACCCAGGCAATTTCCGGCGAAGTATAAATTACTGACGGCACAGTATCTAAATCAATAGGCAATGGTTTATGTCCACCGATTAATTCAGCAACAACAACACCCTCTTCCGACCCTTTATGAGCCAACATCGGACCTCTAACCAGATCACCGATAGCATAAACCCCACTCACATTAGTTCGACAAAATTCATCTACTACAACAAAGCCACGATCATCGATTTTAATTGCACTGGATTCATCTAACACACCACTAGAATTAGGCGCACGGCCAACCGCAACAATCAACTTATCAAAAGTAGAAGTTTGTTTACCTGCTTCGTCTTCGTATTCTACGGTGACTTTTTTATTTTTACCTGCGCCACCAACCGTGCAAGCCGTAATTTTAACGCCCATACAAAAGGACAAACCCTGCGTGGTAAATTGAGTTAAAGCCTCTTTACCAATCTCAACATCTGCCTCTGGTAAAAAATTGTTTCGTGATTTAAACAGGGTAACTTCTGAACCTAGTCTTCGCCAAACACTACCAAGTTCTAGCGCAATTACACCCGCACCAATGATACCCAGTTTTTTCGGCACTTTATCAAAAGCTAATGCACCGGTAGAATCAACAATCGTATCGTTCTCATAAGGTGCCACACCGAGTTCTGTTGGTGATGACCCTGTTGCAATAATTATATTTTTAGCTTGCAACGATTTCGCACTACCATCAGACATAGCCACGTCTACATTCTTATCCGCCTTTAAAACACCCTTTCCATGAAAAAAGGTTATTTTATTCACCATGAACAGTGCAGCAACGCCGGATGTTAACTCAGTGACCACTTTATCTTTACGTGCTAACATGGTTTTAAGGTCTAACGTAACATCTTTCACCTTAATGCCATGCGCTGCATGATCATGTAACGTGTGCTCATACAGCTCGGATGATTCAATTAACGCTTTTGACGGAATACACCCTACATTTAAACAAGTACCTCCCGGCGAAGGTTTTTTGTCGGCATTATTCCAATCATCAATACACGCTGTTTTCAAGCCCAATTGCGCACATCTTATAGCAGCAACATATCCACCAGGGCCAGCACCAATTACTACCACATCAAACTCTGTCGAAGTTGTCATAAGAATATTCCTATACGTCCAGTAACAATCTAACTGGATCCTCTAACGCATTTTTAATGGCTACAAGAAACTGAACCGCCTCTCTCCCATCAACAATTCGATGATCATAAGTTAATGCAACATACATAATCGGTCGAATAACAATTTCACCATTCTCAACAACCGGACGCTCCACGATATTATGCATACCTAAAATGGCACTTTGCGGCGGATTTAAGATTGGCGTAGAAAGCATTGAACCAAAGACCCCTCCATTTGTAACAGAAAAGGTACCACCGGTAATTTCTTCAATAGATAGTTTATTATCTCTTGCCTTGCCACCAAACTCTCGAATATTTGCTTCAATTTGCGCAAGATTCATTTGATCCGCGTCGCGCAGGATAGGCACAACCAAACCTCTGGGGGAGCTTACCGCTATACCCACATCAAAAAAACCATGGTAAACAATATCATCACCATCTATCGACGCGTTAATCTCAGGAAATTGTCTTAAGGCTTCAGTAACCGCTTTCACAAAAAACGACATAAAACCGAGCTTGGTATCATGTTTCTTTTCAAACATGTCTTTGTACTTTGCCCGGACATCCATAACGGGCTTCATGTTTATTTCGTTAAACGTAGTTAGTAACGCAGCGGTTTGTTGTGCGCTTACCAAACGTTCTGCAATGCGCATTCGCAATCGTGTCATTGGTACACGTTTTTGCGGCCGCTCACCTTCAATCATAATTGCAGAAGTGATTTTTGTCGATTTACCCGCATTTTGCACATCTTCTTTGAGAATACGGCCATCTTTACCACTACCTTTTAGCTTGCTCACATCCATACCTTTTTCCTGCGCCATTTTTTTCGCAGCAGGATTTATTTTCACGTCAGCAGATGAACTTGCAACGGCAATTGGCTGAGTAGATTCGACTGCAGATTCTTTAGATTCAACAATAACAGGCGCCGGCGATGCGGTAGCATTTTCATCAATTTTGGCAATAATCTGCGCTGACAAAACAACAGTACCCTCTGGCTCGAGAATTTCCGTCACCACACCCGAAACAGGTGCAGGCACTTCAAAAACCACTTTATCGGTTTCTATGTCGGCAATGACTTCTTCAATTTCAACCCACTCACCCACTTCCTTATGCCAGGTAATGATGGTGCCATCAGCAACTGATTCTGGAAAACCAGGAACTTTTACGTCTGTCATTTTACTTTATCCCTATTAATAACAACTCGATAATACAACTCAATTTAACTTCTCTTAACTCTCTAATTCAACACCCAATGCTTTGTGTATTAAATGATTTAACTGTTCAGTATGTAAAGCAGGATAGCCAACCGCAGGTGCTGCTGAAAAAGGTCTACCGGCATATTCCAGATAATGTTCATCACCCAAAATTGTTCTAACATGATGCTGACTGGTAAACCACGAACCCTGATTTTTCGGTTCCTCCTGACACCAAACAAACACTTTAGCATTCTTATAACGTTGCAACTGAATTTTCATCAACGCCACAGGAAACGGATACAATTGCTCCATACGTACAATAGCAACACTATTTAGTTTTAATTCACGCCGCTTTTCAAGTAAATCGTAATATACTCTGCCATGGCACATAACTACACGTTCAATTTTATTATCAACATGCTCATCAATTTCAGGAATAATCGGATGAAATTGACCATCGATTAAATCAGACACCTCACTCACTGCCAGCTTGTGCCTGAGTAAACTTTTTGGCGTAATAACGACAAGTGGCTTTCGGCAAGTCAATAGCATTTGTTTACGCAACAAATGAAATATTTGCGCAGGCGTTGTAGGAATACACACCTGCATATTGTTTTCCGCACATAATTGAAGATATCGCTCAATTCGCGCAGAAGAATGCTCTGGGCCCTGCCCCTCATAACCGTGAGGAAGCAACATAACCAGACCACTCAGTCGATTCCACTTTTGCTCGCCGGCACTAATAAATTGATCAATCACAACCTGAGCGCCATTAGCAAAGTCACCAAATTGCGCCTCCCAAATGGTAAGTGTGTGTGGATCTGTCGTGGAGTATCCGTATTCAAACGCTAAAACGGCTTCTTCTGAAAGCAAACTATTTATTACCAGAAATTTTGCGCGGTCATGTTCAACATTTCTCAACGGAACATATGTGTCGCCGGTATTTTGATTAACAACTACTGCATGGCGATGAAAAAATGTACCCCGGCCTACATCCTGTCCAGATAATCGCACGTGAAAATTATCCGTCACAAGCGAAGCGTAAGCTAATATTTCTGCGCAACCCCAGTCCATTGATATTTCACCGGACACCATTTGTTTTCTATTTTCAAATATTTTATTGACGCCAGGGTGTAATTTAAAGTCTTTAGGTACATCAGTTACACGTTGAATTAAATGGTCTAGTTTGTTTTTATCTACGGCCGTCGATATATCAGTGCTACACATTTTTTGCATAAAAGGCAGCCAATCATTTCGATAAACATAAGCAGCCTCATCATCCGACTGTTGGTTTTTTACAACAGAGTGACCGGCATCAAGCTCCTTACGGTAGTTATCAAGCATGTGCTTTTCGTCACCCTTCGCAATGACCCCTTCAGCAATTAACTGTTCTGCATATAAAACGCGAGGCGTTTTTTTGGTTTTAATCATTTGGTACATTATTGGCTGCGTTGTAAATGGCTCATCAGCTTCACTATGCCCGTGTTTTCGATAACAAACCAGATCAATCACAACATCTTTATGGAATTTTGTACGATAGTCCATGGCCAACCGAGAGACAAAATATACTGCCTCAGGATCATCACCGTTAACATGAAAAATAGGTGCGTTAACCATTTTCGCAACATCAGAACTGTACATAGTAGAACGTGAATCGTCCTGACTACTTGTGGTAAATCCAATTTGATTATTTACAATAATATGAACTGTTCCCTTGGTAGAAAAACCCCGGGACTGTGACATATTAAATGTTTCCATTACTACACCCTGCCCAGCAAAGGAGGCGTCACCATGAATAATAATCGGGATAACCTGATCACCGTGATGATCTAACCTTCGTTCCTGTCTTGCGCGCACGGAACCTTCAACCACAGGCGCAACAATTTCTAAATGTGAAGGATTAAACGCCAATGCAAGGTGAACTGTGCCGCCCAGTGTTGGCACATTACTGGAAAAACCCATGTGATATTTCACATCACCCGTACCACTTTCAAGCTGCTTGGCTTTGCCTTCAAACTCTTGAAAAAGGTCGCTTGGTGTTTTACCCATAATATTAACCAGCACATTCAGGCGGCCACGATGCGCCATTCCCATAATTATTTCTTTTGCACCTTGGCTCCCAGCACGCTGAACACATTCATTCAGCATAGGAATCAAACTATCCGCACCTTCTAAAGAAAAACGTTTTTGACCTACGTATTTTGTGTGAAGATAACGCTCCAAACCTTCAGCTGCGGTAACCTGAGCCAACAATTCTTTTTTAACTTTTGCTGTCAATTCAACCTGAGTGAAATGACGTTCCAAATGTGACTGAATCCATTCACGTTCAGCCATTGTCGTACAGTGTAAGTATTCAGAGCCGACTTTTCCGCAATAGGTTTTTTCCAATACTTCAAGAATATGCCTTAACGTTAATTTTTCGGGGGCATGTAAATCTTGCGCTACATACTCAGAATCAAGATCGGATTCGGATAAGTTGTACTTATCAAGACCCAATGAAGGCACATCTATTCCCGCGCGATCACTAAGTGGATCAAAATCTGCCTTCTGGTGCCCACCAAAACGGTAAGCGTGAATCAGCTGCTGAACACTTACCTGTTTTTTATAATGCTCGATATCCTCACTGCCAACAGTTGAACGGCATTGCGGTTGCCGACTTAGCTCTCGAAAGCTCTCGCGCACATCACTATGAAACTCGGTAGTATTTTTTTTATCGACAGATGAAAAGACTGAAAAATACTGCTGCCACTCTTCGCTTATGGATAATGGATCACGTAAATAGTCTTCGTAAAGCAGCTCAAGATAATCGGCACTAGCCCCTGACAACCCAGAATTTTCCCAAAGAGTTGATAGCCCATTTTGAGCCCCGTTAGATTTGTTCATTTTTTATTCAACCCTGATCACGCTAATTTAATAGATTGACACTTTTAACCACTATTAAGATAAAATATTGTGGTAATTTAAATTGTGCTTTGAAAATGCACGACAAACCATCAAATCAAATACTTATTAATCGAATAATAGCAATTCAAATACCGTATCGACACGAATTTAAATAAAATTAGGGTTAAATAGAAAAACAACGTTAAAATTTATAGCAGTTTGTGGTAGTTTATGCGCGTTATAAACAAATAAGAATATTTTCGACCCAGCTTGCACCTAAACATGCACTTAAACATGTTTAATGTTAAACGTGTTTCGCTTGTACATGATGGCCATGTTTGACGCTGAATCACCCAGGCTCTATTTACTGAGAATATAATGGAACAAAAAAACAGTTTTACTTACGAAGAATTAATTGATGCCGGCCACGGTAAAGTATTTGGCCCTGGCAATGCACGTTTACCACTTCCACCAATGCTGATGCTTGATCGTATTACTGCGATTAACACCGATGGCGGCGAGTATGGTAAAGGGCAAATCGTTGCAGAATTAGACATAAACCCTGATTTGTGGTTTTTTGGCTGTCACTTTGAAACAGACCCGGTCATGCCAGGCTGTCTCGGACTTGATGCCATGTGGCAACTAGTCGGTTTTTATCTTGGCTGGCGCGGCGGCCCAGGCCGTGGTCGTGCACTTGGATCAGGTGAAGTAAAGTTTACCGGACAAGTAACGCCTGAAAACAAACTGATAACATATCGAATCGACTTAAAACGCGTTATTATGCGTAAACTTTACATGGGTATTGCTGACGCGACGATGGAAGTAGATGGCAACGTCATTTATACTGCTAAAGATTTACGCGTTGGTTTATTCACCAACACTGAAAATTTCTAAATTTTATTTTATTTTATTTTATTTTATTTAAAGGTACGCTATTTTGAAACGGGTTGTAGTGACTGGCCTGGGTATTGTTTCCAGCATAGGCAATAACAAAGAAGAAGTTAAAGCATCATTGTTTGGAGGAAATTCAGGCATAACGCACAGTGACGAATATGAGAAAATGGGGTTTCGCAGCCACGTACACGGTGCAGTAAATATTGATCAAAAGGCATTAATCGATCGTAAATTATTACGATTTATGGGTGATGCTGCTGCATTCAATTATGTTGCAATGAAAGAAGCCGCTGATGATTCAGGGCTTGACGAAAGCACCATTTCAAACTTTCGTACTGGCTTAATTACAGGCTCAGGTGGCGCATCAACTGAAAACACCGTTATTGCTGCTGACACCATGCGTGAAAAAGGCATTCGCCGCGTCGGTCCTTACATGGTAACAAAAACCATGGGAAGCACCACGTCCGCCTGCTTATCAACCGCATTTAAAATCAAAGGCACCTGTTACTCTATTAGTTCAGCCTGCGCAACAAGTGCACACTGCATTGGTAACGCCTATGAGCTTATCCAGATGGGCAAACAGGACGTTATGTTTGCCGGTGGTGCTGAAGAACTGCATTGGACACAGTCTGTATTATTTGACGGCATGGGCGCGCTGTCTTCTAAATATAACGACACACCTGATAAAGCCTCTCGTGCATACGATGCCAATCGAGATGGATTTGTTATATCCGGTGGTGGTGGAATCCTTGTTCTTGAAGAACTGGAACACGCAAAAAAACGCGGTGCAAAAATTTACGCCGAACTTGTTGGCTACGGTGCAACCTCTGATGGGTATGACATGGTTCAACCATCCGGCGAAGGTGCAGCACGCTGCATGAATATGGCGCTTG
>JAOTSL010000192.1 GCA_029864945.1 Gammaproteobacteria bacterium | reverse complement strand
TTCACATTTAAACGGACAGCCGCGAGATGCTTCTACATATATGACTCGGTTTTTAATATCGTCATCATTATAAAGCTCATACGGCATATTTAAATAAGGCAGGGGGACGGGGTTTGCCTTGATGATGTTATTTTCTATGGCGCTACCATCAAAAATTTTCTGACATAGTTCGCCAAATGCAAAGTCTGCCTGGCCTGTGATAACGTAGTCAGCAAGGTCGACAATTTTTTGTTGATCGTGCTCAAAGCTGACTTCTGGGCCACCAAGCACTATTTCAATTTCAGGACGAATAGTTTTGATTAGCGAAATTAATTGTGTTGTTTGCTCAACGTTCCATATGTATACCCCGAAGCCGATAATTTTAGGATTGTGTTTTAGAAGGCTTTCTGCGATATCAATGGAGCGATTGTTGATAATAAATTCGAGTAGTAGTGTTTGGTCTGATAGGTTGCCCATATTGGCTTTAAGGTAGCGCAAGCCTAACGAGCTGTGAATATAGCGAGCGTTTAATGTGCAGAGGATTATATCGCTCATGGTTGACTCTTGTTTGCAACAAAAACGGCGCGTTTAGGTGCTTGGTAACCTTCAATAGTGAGGTTGCTATTTTTGGGGTCAAGGAAGTCAGAGAGTGAGTTAAATGTCATCCAGTCGGTTGCTCGTTGTTCATCGGTAGACGTTTGATTAACGTCAACTACTCGAATATTCTGAAACCCACAACGTTTTAGCCAATGCGTTAATGTTGTGATGGAAGGGAGAAACCAGACGTTGTTCATCATGGCATATCTGTCGGATGGGACAAGCGCTTCATTTTCGTTGCCGTCAATAATTAATGTTTCAAGTACTAGCTCACCACCGGGTTTTAACAGGCTAAGCAGGTGTATGAGATGATCAAATGGAGATCTTCGATGATATAACACGCCCATGGAGAACACGGTGTCGAAACCCTGAAGATTCATGGGGACATCTTCTAGTTTTAGTGGAAGTACAAAAACAGATTTATCTTCGCCCAGATATTTTTTTATTGCCTGAAATTGAGCGACGAATAATAACGACGGGTCTATTCCAATAACAAGTTTGGCTTCTTCTCCGAGCATTCGCCAGCTGTGATAGCCATTACCGCAACCTACATCAAGCACTGTTTTATTTTTTAATGACGAAAGGTGAGGGATGACCCGTTCCCATTTCCAGTCAGAGCGCCATTCTGTGTCGATAAAAGTATTAAACAGTTGGTAAGGACCTTTACGCCAGGGCATAAATTGACGTAACTGTGTTTCTAATTGCTGGGAGTCTGATTGACTAATGGGGGTGTTAGAATGTGCGGATACCGTGTTTTTATTTAAGCTGGTGACGTCTGGTTTAATATCAGGCAGGTCATTTATCGCTTGTTCCCATTGTGGCAAATTGCTGTTGTTTGACTTAAGTAACAGCTTGTTTATTTGTTCGGGCAGTATTGCTAGCCATTTATCAAATGGTGGTTCGCTGAGTTTTTCAAAAAGATTTTTGTAGGAAATCATGTTAGTTATTTATCGTGCTCTTAATTGTGTTTTTAGTAGTGTTCTTAATAGCGAAGAAGGACGCGAAATTGAGACATTGAAACCATAAATCAGAATGTTCAAAACCTGCGTTTTGTAGGCGGTTTAGATGAGTTTCTTTTGTCTCGGGGATTAGCACATTTTCTAAAGCGTTGCGTTTTTGCGAAATTTCCAGGTCGCTGTATCCCTGTGTTTTTTTAAAGGCGTGATGAATGTCGGTGAACAGCTCATTTTTGTATGTATCGCTAAACTGTATTTTTTCGGAAAGAATCAGGATGCCGCCGGGAAGCAGGGCGTTGTATATCTTTCTTAGTAAATCGTCTCTGTATTCAAGTGGAATAAACTGTAATGTAAAGTTTAATACGATGACTGATGCGGGTTTAAAATCAATTTCGAGCACATCCTGACACTCTATTTGGTAGTTAATATTGGTTTTGATTTTGTTAAGGTTGTTTAAACATTTTTCAACCATTGCTGCTGAGTTATCAACACCGATGACCTGGCAGTTCTTATCACCCAGGTTGTGAATGATTGCTAAGGTAGAGGCTCCTAATGAGCAGCCTAGGTCATAACAATGTGAATCCTGTTGTGCATGTGCCTGTGTTAGCACGCCTATCATTTCGACGATATTTTCATAACCGGGTACTGATCGCTTAATCATGTCCGAAAATACATCGGCAACGGTTTTGTCGAACTGGAATTCCTGTGTGTTTTGTTGGTATTGACGGTAAATTTTGTCAGGGTTATTAGTCTGAGGCATACGATGAACTGATTACGTTGTTTACGGGGGGGAGATTGTACTAAATTTTGCTTGTTTTTAAAGCAATAATCGATGAGACGTGGCTAAAATATCTTTCTCTGAAGGGTTCAGGGGGATATAGAGCTGCGGGCAAGTGGCTTTTTAGTGAATCATATTACACCTCGATAAGTTTTCGCCTGCTTTAACCTAGAAATCGCGATCTAACTACGGAATCTAGGTTTAATTAACGTAGGAAGCGAGGACAGGTATAACACAAGGAGATGTAGCATGGTTTCGCAGCGTGCTATTAACAAAACAGCAGTTCAGGAAGAGGAATACTTTGGTGATATTTTTTCTGATGAGCGATTTTTATTAGGAGGTCTGGATCCTGATGATCTGTTAACGGATGTAATGTCAGCTAATCAGGAGGCGTGGGATGTTCTTGATATTGCCGATCAAGACTGGGCGGATTGTCAGACCGATGGTTATTTGGAGTGGTGATTTATCAGTTACTAACAAGACTGTTCGTAGGATGAGTCAGGTACACCGAGTTTCTACTTGAAAAATAAGATTAGATACGAGAAAGGTGAGAGTTAGCGAAATATATTGTTGCGTTTCTTTTCTCTGGAGGCGTGGAGCTTATCAATAATCTGCTGAATTTTATCTTTTTTTCTTGATGCCACAAATGCGAGTAAAAGCAGTGCTGCACCGGCAAGTGAATATAACTGCAGCTGGGAGAAAGCGGACTGATCTTGTTCTTTAGACGAGGTGATTCCCGCGTTCATAAGTAAATTGCTTTCGGATGTCTTGTCGTTTGTAAGTGATTCTGTTGTATTTTGAGTCGTTGGCAAAAATAGACTTTTTGTCATTTGATCTATTTTTGATTCAAGCATGACAATTCGTTCAAGCAGCATTTTATTTTCCTGCTTTATATTTTGGGCCTGCATTCGTGCGGCCTCCAGTTTTTCTTTTGCTTCAGCAAGTTCTTTCTGTTGAGATTCTAGTAAAGCATCAGAACTGGCAATTTCGTTTGCGTTTGTGAATTGTAATTGCCCCTCTTCTTTACGGTTTGCATATTGGCGAACTAATTTACGTGCTTCTGACGGGCTAATGTCTTTTATTCCATCGATATTTATCAGCTTGAGGCTAGATCCTACTTTCAGGTTGTTAATGCTGCGGTTTAAAAATGCATCAGGGTTTTCGTTGTATAGTGCAATCATTATCTGATACATGTGCATTGATTTGTGGGGGCGCATAAGCTGGGCAATACGAGACAAGCTTTCGCCGGTATCTACTCTCGTATATTCCAGACCGCCCCCGTTAAGCTTTTTTATTTTAGATGGCCTTTCTGTAGATTCTGTCGCAAGCGGAATTTCTGCTTTTGTTTCAACTTCGTTTTTTTGCTTGGATTCTTTGTTTGCTATATTGATTGCTGCCGCATTTTTTTGTAATGCGAGTTTGGTCGCTTCCTCCTCTGGTATTTTAGACATATCTTTCGGTGATAAGAGAATCTCGTATT
The DNA here is from genome assembly GCA_029864945.1 of Gammaproteobacteria bacterium. Taxonomy (GTDB): domain Bacteria; phylum Pseudomonadota; class Gammaproteobacteria; order S012-40; family S012-40; genus CALZJE01. The sequence continues at coordinate 2,709 of JAOTSL010000192.1, read as the reverse complement.
TTTTAATTATTCGTCCGTTTATGCTGGTGACTTCAAGAAGAAAGCTGATTGAAAGTTCCTTTACAGCTGACTTTGATCGTACTTCTATGTATAAGTCGCCTTTTGTATTTTCCTTTACCGTAAAACGGAATTGCTTGGTTGTTTCAGTGAGTTCGTATCCCATTGCTAAGTGTTGTTTTTGCGAGGCAAGGTGGACTTCAATAGAGCCCATTTCGTCGGCGTTATGAGAGGGTAATTCAATCTCGGCAAGAAATGGCTCAGCAAAATGTGAGCGCACATTAATGTCGCCCAAGCTGAGTGCGATTGCTGACTGGCTAATAATGCCGAGAAGCACTACGAGTATCATGTAGTAGCTTATTCGTTGTTTGTTGATCATACGGTTAATTTATTCCCTTTAATCATATGTGTATCGGATAGTTAGCTCAATTCTTGACGCTTCCAACTTAAGCAGTGTACCCGGGTATTTGACTGATTTCTACATTATCAATTTGCTCAGCATTAAGGTGAAGTCTGGCATATTTTAGGTAAATCTTTTCTTTTACAAATACATTGAAAATATCGGGGTCTAAATGAGATTCTAGGGTCATTTTACCGAGAATATTCAAAGTGGTAGAGAGGCTCATTGGTTTTTTATATGGTCGATCAGTCGCGGTGAGTGCTTCAAAAACATCTGCAATACACATTAGGCGAGCCTGAATGGAAAGTTCGCCTGCTTTTATGCCGTTAGGATAGCCTTTGCCATCCATGCGTTCATGGTGGTTTGCGGCGATTTCGGGAACATTTTTCAGATGATTAGGAAATGGGAGTGCTTCGAGCATGTTCTGGGTCATTACGATGTGGTGATTGACTATTTTGCGCTCATCATCATTCAGTGTGCCTTTTCTGATGCATAAATTCATCAGTTCATTTTCGGTTATAAGCGGTTGAGGCTCTCCCATGCTATCTGTCCAGCGATAAGCCGCTATACGGTTGATCTCGGAGATATGTTCATCACTCATAAACTCACTGCCAATATTGCACTTTTTTAAAAAATCATGATCTTTCAACAGTTGTTGTTTGAATGTTTCATATGAGGTCTCTGCTTCGTCAATGGTCTTTTGGTCTGTACAGTCTATTTTGAGTTCAAGTAATGCGATTTTCACGTCTTTTAGCAGAGTTTCTACGCGCTGGTCGATAATTGTTATTCGGTCAAAAATGGTTTCTAGCTTTGTTGCTTTATCAACGACATGAACTGGTGTTGTGATCTTTCCGCAATCATGCAGCAATGCTGCGATATTGAGTTCATAAAAATCCTGTTCTGAAAACGTGGTGTCCTTAAACTTACCTGATTGAGTGTCATTGATTGCTTGTGCAATCAAGTTAGCAATATCAGGCACTCGACGGCAATGATCGCCTGTATAGGGGGATTTATCATCAATTGCTGCTGCAATAACTTCTATAAAATTTTCAAGTAATTCCCGAAGGTCTTCTACCAGCGTGAAATTACTTATTGCTACCGCAGCCTGTGATGCTAGTGAACTTGCTAATTCTTGATCAGCTTCGGAGAAAGGGATGACTTCACCGCTCTGCGTATCGATACAGTTGATGAGTTGAAGCACGCCTATAATTCGGTTTTCATGATTCTTCATCGGAATTGTTAAAAAGGAGGTTGAGCGGTAGTTATTTTTTTTGTCGTAGGCTTTTATCCCCTTAAAATCAAACCCCTGAGCATTATAAGCATCGGGAATACTAATAATTTCATCCTTAACGGCAGCATATGCACTAATGTTTTGCAGATTGGGGCTCCCTTGTTTATCGTATAGAGAAATGGGGGGAAGCGTGATTGCCTGGCCAGTTGTGCCACCCATAGCAAAATTGAGCGAGTCAGTTCGGATTATTTCAAACTTGAGGCAGTTATCTTTAACCAGATATAACGTACCAGCATCAGCAGTGGTGATTTCTTTTGCGCCGACTAGGATGATTTCTAACAATTTACTTCGGTCTTTCTCTTTGGAAAGAGAAGCGCCAATCGTGTTTAGCTTTTCTATTTGGTTTAGAGTGTTTGTTGGCATCTAAGGATATAAAAAATTACGTCAATTGAATAATAAGTGTATGGCTTTTATCGGCATACAAATTCAATGGCTTTAATCTGAAATCCACAAATCGAAAGTGGAAGTCAGGGAAGAGTAAGAGGGGGATTAATGCAGTGCGTAGGGTATGCTAAGGGTAAAAGAGGGGATTGTTGCGTCAAACTCTTCCTGATCATCGTTAATCATACGATAAGTGCCGTGCATGCTGCCAACGGGTGACTCCATAACTGTTCCGCTGGTATATTTGAAACTTTCACCCGGCGCTAGATAGGGCTGCTCACCCACGACACCCGCGCCACGAACTTCCTGTGTGCTGCCGTGGCCATCGGTGATAATCCAGTGTCTTGATATTAGTTTGACTGGTATTTGTCCGTTATTGGTAATTGAAATAGTGTAAGCAAATACATAGCGGTCGATTGAGGGGGCTGATTGATCTTCAATGTAGTCTGCTTTTACTTTTATTTTGATATTGTTTTTCATGGGTAATATTTGTCTGATTGATTCTTTATTAGGTAGATATAGTATATAGCACAACCTAAGCGCTGGAGTCTGTAATATTAGTGTTTTTGCATCTGTTTTTGTATCAATTTTAGTGCAACATTAGTTGCACCTAAAAGACCTGAAATTTCAGTGGAGATGA
>JAOTSL010000191.1 GCA_029864945.1 Gammaproteobacteria bacterium | reverse complement strand
GACTCAAACTATTTTAAAAAAGCATCAATAACAACTAAACTTGGCGGGCACTAAAACCAACGATAATTAACAATCCAATTTCATCGTCATAATAACCGCATCTTCACGGCCACTTGGGGCTGGATAATAATCCTTTCGCCTGCCAACGATTTCAAAACCGAGTTTTTCATATAAGGATATTGCCGTTAAATTGGATGGTCTGACTTCGAGAAAAGCGGCTTCGGCATTTTTGTTTTTTGCCACTGCCAACAGGTGACTCAACATTTTCTCGCCAAAACCCTGTCTGCGGAAATCAGCGCTAACACAAACATTAAATATATGCGCCTCACCAGCGGCAACAGACATAATGCCATAAACAATTATCGTTTCAGCCGCACTACCTTCACCGGATTGACTATCAACTAACATATCGCAAACATACGACACCCGTAAACAGTCCCTAAAAACACCTCTGGGCCAGGGGTGAATATGACTTTCGTTTTCTATAGCTAGAATAGAATCAAGATCCGATTCTAATATTGACTTAAACGTCACGTTCATTAACTTTCTGCCAATATTTTTTTCACCAACAATAAATCACTCCATACTGCGCGTTTTTCGGTTGGCTTTCGTAACAAATATGCCGGGTGATAAGTCGCAATCAATGGTGTAGATGTTTGCGCATGAATCATAACCTGACCGCGTAATTTTCCAATTCGCTCATTACTGCGCAGAAGGTTTTTTGCAGATACAGCTCCAACACAAAGAATAACTTTAGGTTTAATTAAAGCAATTTGTCTTAATAAAAAAGTGGAGCAGGTTTCAATCTCTGAGAGTAGTGGTTTACGATTATCAGGCGGCGAACATTTCAAAATATTCGAGATAAAAACATTCTCTCGAGAAAAACCGAGTGCGAACAACATTTGATTTAACAAATGCCCTGCCGGCCCGACAAAAGGTTCACCGCTGAGATATTCATCTTCTCCAGGCGCCTCACCAATAATCATTAAATTTGCCTGTTGATCACCAACACCGAAAACTGTTTGCGATCGTGACTGATGAAGTTCACATGCAGTACACTGAGAAACTTCTTGCCGTAACAATGGCCAGGCATCAACGGCAGGCTGGGCACTAAAAGAAGATGCGCTATCCAACAACGTAGATTCCACCAAACAAGCGGAATCTTCAGTCAAATCCGTCTCAAGCTGGTTTTGATCAGCAATATTGCGATGAGCAGTCCAGACCGGAATGCCCATTGTTTTTAGTATTTGCTTTTTTCGCGGACCCATCACCACATCAATTCTACACATCACCCTGTTGAGGATGCGCTTTGTCATAGGGCGTAAGCAATTTATTTAATGCATTGACATAGGCTTTTGCCGAGGCAATCACTATATCAATATCAGCCCCTTGGCCATTAACAATGCGCCCTGCTTTTTCGAGCCTTACAGTTACCTCACCCTGAGCATCGGTTCCACTAGTAATGGCATTAACCGAATAAAGCTGTAATTCAGAGTCACTACTTATCACTGTTTCAATTGCTTTAAACGTGGCATCTACGACTCCACTACCAACAGACTCACCCACTTGCTCTTCACCATTAATGCTTAACGTCACAATAGCATTGGGTACTTCACCTGTTTCCGAGCAAACTTTAACAGAACGCAACTTAACAAATTCATTAACCATATTCTGACTAGCTTCAGTCACTAATGACTGCAAATCATTATCAAATATTTCGTGTTTTTTATCCGCCAATGTTTTAAATCGTCCAAAAGCTTTATTTAACGCTTCTTCAGTTTCAAACGTTGTACCTAATTCTTTCATGCGTGTTTTAAATGCGTTGCGTCCGGAATGTTTACCCAACACCATGCGATTAGCTGCCCAACCAACATCTTCCGCGCGCATAATTTCATAGGTTTCGCGATTTTTTAACACGCCATCCTGATGAATGCCCGACTCATGCGCAAACGCATTTGCACCTACAATAGCCTTGTTCGGCTGCACAGCAAAACCGGTAATACCAGAAACCAAACGCGAAGTAGGTACAATAAATTGTGTCGCAATAGAGGTGTCACATTTAAAAATATCCTGACGGGTTTTTACTGCCATAACGACTTCTTCTAACGAAGCATTACCTGCACGCTCACCCAAACCATTTATTGTACATTCAACCTGTCGCGCACCATTCATTACAGCAGATAAAGAGTTGGCGACAGCCAATCCCAGATCATTATGGCAATGAACAGAAAAAATGGCTTTATCAGAGTTGGGGATATTTTCACGCAGACTATGAATTAATTTGCCAAATTGATCAGGTACATTATAGCCAACAGTATCTGGAATATTTAATGTTGTGGCACCGGCATCGATGACAGCCTCAAGAATCCGACACAAAAAATCTAGGTCGGAACGTCCGGCATCTTCTGGTGAAAACTCCACATCATCTGTGTATTTTCGCGCACGTTTCACTGCTGCTACTGCCTGCTCAATAACGGCATCAGGCTCCATTCGCAATTTCATTTTCATGTGGATTGGCGATGTCGCGATAAAGGTATGAATACGCGCGCGGTTTGCATTTTTTAGCGCCTCCCCCGCACGATCAATATCTTTATCCAATGCACGGGCCAAACCGCATACAGTACTGTCTTTTATTGCCTCAGCAACCGCTTTTACTGACTCAAAGTCACCCTGACTCGCAATAGGAAAGCCGGCTTCGATTATATCGACCTTCATTTTTTCCAGCGACTTTGCGATACGCACTTTTTCTTCGCGGGTCATGGATGCGCCAGGACTTTGCTCACCATCACGCAATGTTGTATCAAAAATAATTAATTTTTTGCTCATATCACTCATGATCGCACCTGAATTTATGTCTTAGTTTGTTGTTTAATTGGGCTTTTGTGTTCTTTGTGCTTTTTGATTACACCCTGCACACAAGGGAAATCTGCTTGATTACTCACCACTAAGGCAAGAACAGCTAGAGGAGACGTGATAATTTTTGACGTGCAAACAGCCTTATAGATTGCTTCTACCGATTAAACAATTTTTAATTTGCTGCGCTTGACACCATCATTGTTGATTTCAGCCTTAAATATTTTGAAATGTGGCCGACGAATAGTGTTTAGTTCATCCGGATTTACCAAGTTTCCTTAAGCTCACATTCCGAGTATTTGAAAATCAATCTGCCTCTTTGGCTCGTAAAGTCCGTTTTTGGCGAATACCCCAAATGGTTAAAACCAATCCAGAAACCAAATACAGCATAAATATACCAAATAAAATTTGAGGGGGATCAAGCGAGATAAATACGAATACCATCACTGCAACAAGTAAGGTAAAAAATGGCACCTTACCTTTAAAGTCAATATCCTTAAAACTGTAATAACGGAAATTACTTACCATTAACAACCCGGCAAACAAAGTAATAACCATCGCTAATACAGCGATATCTTTACCCTCAATACCATAATCAACACCCAACCAAATTAGTCCTGCTACAACGGCTGCTGCCGACGGACTGGGCAACCCCTGAAAAAAACGTTTATCAGCAACTTCAGCCTGCGTGTTAAACCGAGCCAACCTTAATGCTGTAGCTGCAGTATAAACAAAGGCAACCACCCATCCCAGCTTACCCATATCACTGAACGCCCATAGATACATAACCAGGGCCGGCGCAACACCAAAAGAAACCATATCCGCAAGGCTATCGTATTGCACACCAAACTCACTGGCCGTATTGGTTAATCTAGCGACGCGTCCATCCAGACCATCGAGCACCATTGCAATAAAAATTGCCGCAGCCGCCGCTTCAAAGTTACCCGCATTTGCGGAAACAATGGCATAAAAACCTGAAAAAAGACAACCTGTGGTAAACAAGTTCGGCAACAAATAAATACCACGACTTGGCTTTTTCCTAACAACGACTTGCTCTGGTTCTGAGTTACTCATAAATAATGAATCGAGATCCTTGATGTGATGAATTGATATTAAATGTCACTATGTGCCAAGTATACTTGCAGTAACAATCACGGTCGAACTTAATTTAGCGTCAATACAACAAAATAATTGAGACAAAAAAAACGGCTCAATATAGAGCCGTTTTTACTTATTGAATGCGCTGCGCTATTACTACTAGCTAAGTACCAGGCTAGTTTTTTTCTTGATCAACGATTTTATTGATCCATGGCATCATTTTACGTAACTCACCACCAACCACTTCAATCGGGTGCGCTGCATTATTTCGACGCCAAGCTGTCATTTCTGGATAGTTTGACATGCCTTCAAGAATGAACTTCTTAGCGTACACACCGTCTTGAATATTTTTCAATGCTTCGCGCATTGCGAAACGGCTTTCTTCGTTAATAACTTTAGGGCCAGTTACATACTCACCATATTCAGCATTGTTTGAAATTGAGTAGTTCATGTTAGCGATTCCGCCTTCATACATTAAGTCTACGATCAATTTTAGCTCATGCAAACATTCGAAATACGCCATCTCTGGTTCATAACCCGCTTCGGTCAATGTTTCAAAGCCCATTTTGACCAATTCAACAGCGCCGCCACACAATACAGCTTGCTCACCAAACAGATCAGTTTCTGTTTCGTCCTGAAAAGAGGTTTCAAGAATACCAGTACGACCGCCACCAATTGCTGAAGCATAAGAAAGCGCAGTTGTTTTCGCTGTGCCTGTCGCATCTTGATGAATTGCGATCAAATCAGGTATGCCGCCTCCTCGAACAAATTCTGAACGCACAGTGTGACCAGGTGCTTTTGGTGCAATCATGATGACATCTAGATCCGCTCTCGGCACAACCTGGTTGTAATGAATAGCAAAACCATGCGCAAAGGCTAATGTAGCTCCCTGCTTGATGTTTGGTAAAATTTCGTCACGGTACAAAGTTGACTGAAATTCATCAGGCGTCAAAATCATAATAACGTCAGATGCTTTAATTGCTTCGGCAACTGAGGTTACCTTCAAGCCGCATGCTTCCGCCTTTCCAATAGAAGATGAGCCCGCTCTCAAACCAACGACAACATCTACACCAGAATCTTTCAGGTTATTTGCGTGTGCATGACCTTGCGAACCATAACCGATGATTGCTACTTTCTTGCTCTTGATTACCGAAAGGTCGGCATCTTTATCGTAATAAACTTTCATTTCTTCACCTTTAAAATATCAAAATTTAATTCTGTAAAACAATATAAATTAGACTGCTAAAAACGAACTAAGCAGCTTAACCAGCAGATACATCCAAATGCCTGTTACCACGGGCAATTCCGGAGACGCCAGATCGAACCACCTCAACAACACACCTAGAGTCTACCGTTTTTAAAAACGCATCAATTTTTCCACCATCACCGGTCAGCTCTACAACGTAAGTGTGCGAGCTAACATCAACTATGTGACCACGAAAAACATCCGCCAAACGCTTAAGCTCTTCTCTGTCTTCCGCACCTTCGGCCTTCAGCTTTATTAGCGCAAGCTCGCGCTCGATGTATTCACCATCAGTCAGCTCCATAAGCTTAACCACATCGACAAGCTTGTTTAGCTGCTTTTTTATTTGCTCAATAATTTCTTCTGAACCGGAAGTAACTATCGTCATTCGTGACAAAGATGCATCTTCTGTCACCGAGACAGTTAAAGACTCTATATTATAACCACGCGCCGAAAAAAGCCCAGCAACCCGCGACAACGCACCCGCTTCATTTTCGATCAGAATTGATATGATATGACGTATCATTAAGATAGCTCCCTCGTTGGCATCAGTCGCATATCATTGTGTGCTTTTCCTGACTCAATCATTGGGTAAACATTTTCTGTTTGATCTGTAATAATATTCATAAACACTAATCGATCTTTCATCGCAAAAGCTTCTGTTAACGCGCCTTCGACATCAGCCGGTTTATCTATCTCCATTCCCACATGACCATAACTTTCCGCTAACATTTTAAAGTTAGGTAACGCTTCCATATAACTCATAGAGTAGCGTTCTTCATAGGTAAATTCCTGCCATTGACGAACCATACCTAGGTAACGATTATTTAGTGTGATGATTTTTATAGGCAAACCATACTGCATACAAGTTGAAAGCTCCTGAATATTCATCTGGATACTTCCTTCACCGGTAACGCAGGCCACCTGAGCATCACGATGCGCTAACTGCACCCCCATTGCTGCCGGCAAACCAAACCCCATGGTGCCTAATCCACCAGAATTTATCCAACGTCGCGGCTCGTTAAACCCGTAATACTGCGCCGCCCACATTTGGTGCTGACCAACATCAGACGTAACATATGCGTCACCTTTTGTTACTTTATGCAGCATTTCGACTGCATATTGGGGCTTGATCAATTTACTGCTTCGATCATATTCCAAACATTCACGTGAACGCCATTCGGTAATTTGATCCCACCATTTTGAAATTGTTTTCTTGCCCATTGCCGCTGAGGATGCGTCCAACAATTTATTTAATTCGGACAGCACATTTTTTACGTCCCCTACAATAGGAACGTCTACTTTTACATTTTTC
>JAOTSL010000190.1 GCA_029864945.1 Gammaproteobacteria bacterium | reverse complement strand
AATCTCGATTGGAAAAAAACGTCGCAGAGCAACAGTTACGTCATGTTCGCCAGCATGAAGACGATAAGCTGTTGTTACGAAAACAACTGGAAGAAAAAACGGCCCTTATCGAAGATAAAACCCGCCCGGATATAAATCAGTTGGTTGAAACTGAAAAGCAATTATTAGTTGCAAAAGAACTAACTGATTCCGCGTATCACAAAACCCAGCAAAGACAGCACTTATTAACCACTATCAGAGATAAACTTAAACAATCACTTGAGCAACAAACCAAATTAGAAAGTGAATATGGCGTCGTTGGGAAACTCAGTGATATTAGTAATGGAAAAAACCCGCATAATTTGAGTTTACAGCGTTTCGTGTTATCTGTTTTGTTGGATGACGTACTCACAGAAGCCAGTTCCCGCCTGTTAAAAATGAGCAAAGGCCGCTACCAGCTTTACCGCAAAGAAACAGTGGGGGATAAGCGAACAAAAGCCGGACTAGAGCTGGAAGTAGAAGATGCCTATACGGGCAAACAACGGCCAGCAGCCACATTATCTGGTGGTGAAAGTTTTATGGCAGCGTTAGCCCTCGCGTTAGGTTTGTCTGATGTTGTGCAGGCCTACGCCGGCGGTATTCGACTTGATATGTTATTTATTGATGAGGGGTTTGGTAGCCTTGATCCAGAGTCTTTAGAGCTCGCAATTAATACCTTACTGGATTTAAGAGATAGTGGCCGAATGGTCGGAATAATTTCTCATGTTGAAGAATTAAAACGAATGATAGACGTCCGACTTGATGTTGTTGCTAACAGGGAAGTGAGTACTACGCAGTTGGTTGGAGTGTGATTAATTAAGAAAGCCCCGGTACGAGACTGGGGTTTAAGTTATTATTTTTTTGCATCTTGTGTCATGTTAAACTCACTGTTTTTATAACCAAAAGTACTACTATGAGCGAAAATCAGCCTACTAATCCTAAACGCACCCCAAATGACGGCGAAATCACAGAAACCGCTGACGCTCCTTTGGAAAAAATATTCGATAAAATAACTTCGCCGTTTGAAGAGTTTATTCACCACGAAACGGCCAGTGGCCTGCTATTAATGATATGCGCGATTATTGCCTTAATTACGGCAAACTCGGCGCTGGCAAGCAGTTATGTTCACTTATTACACACACCGGTTGGTTTTACATTTGGTGACGTGCAACTACAGAAAACCCTGCATCATTGGATAAACGATGGCCTGATGGCTTTGTTCTTTTTTGTTGTTGGGCTTGAGATAAAACGGGAAATCCTAGTTGGTGAGTTGTCTGATGCGCGGCAGGCTAGTTTGCCAATCATTGCTGCATTTGGCGGAATGATCGTGCCTGCTCTGTCTTATTATGCGTTTAACTTAGAAGGTGATGTTGCGCGCGGTTGGGGTATACCCATGGCGACGGATATCGCATTTGCGGTCGGCGTAATGGTTTTACTGGGTAATCGTGTTCCTAAAACGTTATTGATGTTTTTGGTTGCATTGGCAATTGTTGATGACCTTGGTGGTGTTTTGGTAATTGCATTTTTTTACACTGAAACCATTAACTATAATGCACTTTCGCTTGCTGGTGTTTTGTTTGCCTGTCTTATCTTCTTAAACAGGGCAGGGGTTCGTCATCCATTACCCTATTTTATTTTTGGTTTGTTATTGTGGTTAGCTATGTTGAAGTCCGGTGTACATGCGACGCTGGCAGGTGTGTTAACTGCGCTTACGATTCCTGCATCACCAAAGTTTGAGTCGGTCAATTTTGGCAATATGGTGAGAAAGCTGATGGACAAGTTTGACGCCAATTATCGTCCAGGTGTAAGTATTATGCGCAATGAAGAGCAGCGATCTATATTGCAAACGCTTGAAAATGGTGTGCATTTAGTCGAAACACCATTACAACGATTAGAGCATAGTATGCATCTTTGGGTAGCCTTTTTGATTATTCCTATATTTGCGCTAGCCAATGCAGGTATCCCGTTAGACTTTAGCCGTATTGATGAGATGATGACGCACTCGGTGACATTGGGCGTTATAACAGGATTGACGCTAGGGAAAATTGTTGGTATCGCTGGGTTTTCATGGATTGCATTAAAATTTGGCGTCGCTAGTTTGCCTGCTGGTACTTCATTTAGTCAGATATTTGGTGCTGCAATTCTGGGTGGTATTGGTTTTACGATGTCGATTTTTATTGCAGAACTGGCGTTTGTCGGTCAGGAAGAGAATTTATTAATGGCTAAAACGGGAATTTTATTTGCGTCTGTTGCTGCGGGTATTATTGGTTATGTTTGGTTATTTAACGTGAGTAAGCCAATTACTGATAAGGTATAAAAAATCAACTTCAAATAGAAAAGGGTTAAGGTTAAATGTAACCCTTTTCTATTTAACCTATTTTAAATAAGTTTATTCCTTCCTAATTACAGTTTGTCACACTTGTGCCGTCACCAAAAACGGCAGTGTCGCCTAGCGAGTTAAGGCACTGACCGGCATTAACAATGATATCAGACAGATAGTAACCCGTTCCTAATATATGTAGCGGGCCACCAGTTTCTACTTTTGTAATATCAGTGCTAACGCCGGTTCCGGTGCTTTCAATATCGAGCAATTCAGTATTTTCTGGTGCTGTTACGGTCAGAGTGCCGGTCAATGTGTTGTCAGTAGGGTTGTTTGCAAGGTCAAATACATCTAGACCTAACTCACCATTAACATTGAGTACTTCAAAGTTAATGTTTAATTCTGTATCAAGCGTGAGCGCTTGCCCTGCGCCATCAATATTGAAATCGATAGTATCCATTTCAAGTTTCATCGCATTAATACCGTCAATATTCATGGTAAACGGTTGATTTCCAATTCCTACATTTGTGGCAACGATGTTATCTCCCGTTGCATTATCTAATGTGAAAAGGCCGGTGAGTGCTGCCAGACTGATTTCATAACTTGATGGGTTATATAAACTACTGGAGTTAAATCTTGCGAAAAATGCACCCAGTCCAAACTCAAGACTTGCGATTTCTGTTTCTGAATCAGCCTTGATGGTAAATATATTGGAGGTGCTGGCGATAGAGAAAGTTATCAGTTCATCTATCAGTATTCCGTCAATATCAATTGCTTCAGGAATTGAAGCGGTAAATTGGACTGACGTTGCTGTCGAAAGCGTAGCGGATAATTTGAATGAACCGGTAAATGTTGTAGGTAAAGTGAATAAACTTGCGGTAGATGAAATACTATTGGAGACGGTTTCAATTTGTTTAATGCCCTGTAGGAAAATTTCAAGGGCAAGCATATTGTCAGCATAATCAATACTCATAAGTGGGATATCATCAAAGATAAAAGATATTTCACCTTCTTCACTTGATACAATAGTCAGTTGCATTTTAAATTTGCTTAAAACTGCTATGCAGTCGGTATTGTTGTCGCACATTTCGTTGGTTTTAAATGTATAAGTGACAGTGTTTCCGACTCTAATAGGCGGGTTAAATAATTCATTCAAGAATTGGTCTATGTCTGACTGTGAAATACTGATACTTTCTGATTCTATGTCACTAAAAAGGCTTGAACTGATTTTTTGTTGTGCGCTCGATTTTTGCGTTGGAATGTAAGTGTTAATTGCCGTGGTAAATACGTGACTAATATTCAGTATTCTACTAAGTGCTGGAGATGGAGTGGTGACTAGACCTGGTTTATAAATGCTTGTACCAACGTTAATGCTAGCATTGCCACTTAGTAGTGCGCTGTTATTGATTGAGTTAAAGGCGGCGGATTTGCTTGTTTGTTGTTCGACTAAATCGACACCTCGATTTGACACATTCTCCATTTGATTAAATGCGGTCAGAAAAGCCTGGTTTGGTGATACGTTTTTAGCGTCGTTTGAATGAAAACAAGCAGTTAGAAAAAAACTGTTAATGAGCACATAAAATAGTTTTTTAGTTTTCATTGCTTTTTCCTTTTCTATTTTTATTAGTATTAGTGTTTCAAGTATAGTAGATTTTTTGCGGTAATTAGGCGCTTAAATAGTTGAGTAAATTGATAAAGTTTATCTAAAACAGGAACAAAAATAATGTTTTTCTTAAGTCATAAACTTGCCATAACACACTTTATTACACCGTAATTGTATTCTTCTCCTAATGCTTCATATACAGGTCTTAATCTTTTGCCAGCACCACTTTTACTGACTTCGGTTGAAATAAATTCAATTGTGTTAATAATCAAATGATATTCATCATCTTCCAGTTGTAATAATTCTTGCGGGTCGACGGCGCCTGCTGCTATGGCATCTGAAAAGTGGCTGTATATGGTGTCTGTTGTGTTTTCTCGTTTTTCTGCTATTTGATCTATGTTCAATCCATCATTGTAATAAAAGAGAGTCTCTTTGACGGTGTCGGATAATGTATTATTAAGTAGATCCGGTAGCGGGTGTTTTTTGATTTCAGTCATAAACTGTTCGCCATAACGTTCTAGTTTTTGTTCGCCGACACCGCTGATGTAACGCATTTCATTTTCTGTTGTGGGTCTTGTTTCGGTCATTGCGATTAATGTGCTGTCGTGAAAGATAACATAAGGGGGTACGTTTTGGTCCTGTGCTAATGTCATGCGAAGGTCTCGTAATGCATCAAACAAAGGCTGGTTCCAAGGTTGTAGAATCTGTTTGGCCGATTGTTTTTTCCTTTCCGCTTTCTCTGTCGGGTCGTCTTCACGAGGTTTGTGAATTTCGATTTCCTGTTCACCGCGCAATAATGGTCGGCACTTTTCTGTTAGTTTAACAGAGCCGTGGCCTTCAATATCTACCATTAGAAATCCCTGGGCTATTAATTGCCGATAAATACGACGCCAGTCGGACGAGGAAAATTCTTTGCCGATACCAAACGTACTTAGTTTATCGTGTCCGTTTTGTATTATGCGTTCATTGCTGTTGCCAAGTAATAAATCAATTAAATAAGTGGTGCCGAATATTTGTCCACTTCGAAAAACGCAAGACAGGGCTTTTTGAACGGCGACAGATCCATCAATAGTTTCGGGTGGTTTCAGGCAATTGTCACAGTTACCACAGGGTTTGTGTGAGGTTTCGTCAAAGTATTCGAGCAATGCTTGGCGACGACAGCTGGTCATTTCGCAAAGGCTAAGCATTGCGTCGAGTTTATGATTTGTTACACGTTTGTATTGTTCGTTTGCGTCTGCAGATTGTAGCATTTGACGTAGTAAAATAACGTCTTGTAAACCATAGGCCATCCACGCATTTGCTGGCAAGCCATCGCGCCCGGCACGTCCTGTTTCTTGATAATAAGCTTCGATACTTTTGGGTAAATTCAAGTGAGCAACAAATCTAACATCCGGCTTATCAATACCCATTCCAAATGCAATTGTGGCGACAATTATTATGTTTTCTTCCCGCAAAAAACGACTTTGATTTGTTTCTCGTTCTTCATGGCTTAAGCCTGCGTGATAGGGCAGTGCATTACGCCCTTTTTTGCTTAACCAGGCGGCGGTTGTTTCTACTTTTTTTCGTGAAAGGCAATAAATGATGCCTGCGTCACTGCCATGATTTTTTTGTAAAAATCGCCAAAGTTGTTCGCGGGCATTTTGACCCTCTGACAATTCGTAATGAATATTGGGGCGGTCGAAACTGTTTACGTAAACATCGGCATTGCTGAGGCCTAGTTGCTCAATGATTTCAGTTCGGGTGCGATTATCAGCTGTTGCGGTAAGGGCAATTCGAGGTACAGAAGGAAAGTATTCATGCAATACGGAAAGTTGCTGATATTCTTTTCTAAAATCATGTCCCCACTGAGAAACGCAGTGTGCCTCATCAATGGCGAATAAAGACACATCCAGTTGCTGAATAAGGTTTAACGTTCGCTGATTAAGTAAGCGTTCTGGTGCGATATACAGAAGTGTAAGTTCGCCTCGTCTTAATTGTGATTCAATTTCCCTTATCTGCTCGTTGTTTAGGGTGGAGTTTAAATATGCTGCTCGAATATTGAGCTGCTTTAACGCATCAACCTGATCTTTCATGAGGGCGATTAGCGGCGATATAACAATGCCAACCCCTTTTCGTACCATCGCAGGAATCTGATAACACAGCGACTTACCGCCACCGGTTGGCATCAGTGTGAGCACATCATTACCGTTGATAAGTGAATTGATTATGTCAGCTTGGTGATGTCTAAAGGATTGGTATCCAAAGGTATCGGTTAAAACGGTTGTAGGAGAGAGATTTGGCATTTGAGTACTATTGTTTTGTTAATGTTTTGGGGGGTAACAGCGACCGCAGTGACCATTATACGTTATTTTTTGGTAATAATTCTTTTCGGCCTGTTTTGTGCGTTATGGCTTTTATATTTGGCTCTGTCCTTGGTGTTCGCGCCAAAGGATAGAGTGCCTGAATACTATATTTTTTGAGAATGATTTTTGGTCAAGGAAGAAAATGTTTGATCTCGCAGGTTATAATTTAGACAAAACGCTAAAAATAGATAGGGTTATGGACCTTTATCAGGCAAGGTCGATTATGGATAACCGT
>JAOTSL010000019.1 GCA_029864945.1 Gammaproteobacteria bacterium | reverse complement strand
CAATAAGTCGAATGATACTTCCTCTTCCTCTTCCTCTTCGTCTGAAAGTTCATTACCCGCGTTGAATGAAGGTGATAAATTGTTTTGTACACGTGGTGAGCTGTTAGAAAAACAAACTCAGCCACCAAAATATTTTACAGACGCAACATTATTAGCTGCCATGACAGGTATTTCCAGATACGTTAAAGATCCAAATGTACGAAAAGTACTCAGAGAGACTGACGGCCTGGGAACAGAAGCAACACGAGCTAACATCATTGAATTGTTATTTACTCGCGGATATTTAAAGCGGGATAAAAAATTGATTCGCTCAACACCCGCAGGACGAGGTTTGATTAAAAGTTTACCTGAGGTAGCAACACGTCCTGATATGACGGCAGAATGGGAATCAGTGTTGAACGCGATTTGCTCCAGAGAGAGCAGTTATGATGTATTTATGGAACCGTTGACTGCATCGATTAAATCATTAATTGAGCAAAGCAAAACAACATTGCCAACCGCGTTAACAGGTGTTAAATCGACTAACAAAGCGGCATTTAGAAAAAAATATCGAAAAAAATCGTGATTTAAAGCGACTTTGAAAAAATGGTTCAATACGGGGTGGGCGCTCATAGTATTTTTAATATTTTCTAGTTTGTTGTGATAGTGGCATTCCCGTATAAGGATTTTAATTGCATATTCGGCCACTTGAAGACCATTAGTAAAAACATATATTCATCGTGCTAAATCAAAATAAGGATATTTAAAACCGATGGATTAGATGCATTTTAAAAAATCAAAATAAACCTTAATTATATCCCCCCTTGATTACCAGTAATTGGCGAATGTGAGCCATTACCAGCGCCACAGCTTATCTTGACGTTAGAATAACTATTATCCAAGGAGGCTGTCGGACTTAACCGTTTGAAGCGAAAACTCATGGGGCCGAATCAGAATTTCTTATCATGTGAGGCGAATAGTGGTTCTATTTAACGAACATGATAGGAAATTCTGATCGGTATCCATGAGTTTGCAGTCAAACAGTGTTAAGTCCGACAGCCTCCTAGATTCCGCAGTTAGATCGCGATTTCTAGCACAAGCTCTTGATGTACCTAGTCAATTTAAAAAACTGCTGATCACCAATAAGGTGACCACGCATTTTTTAAATTCACTATGCACATCAATATCTTGCACTATAAAGTCGAATTTAACTGCGGATTATAGGATTATCTGAATAATTGGTCGTTGGTTTTGTTACATGTGATATATAGAGAATATATTGCCGAATTTGACTGAATTTCGATCAATATATCGCAGTATCCCCCTTTATTTGACGCCAAATGAGAGTAAATGGAAAATTCATTAAACGTTAAGAAACAGTATGTGATAATTTGCGCCACTCAACCTAACAAGTCGCCCATCCTAATTTAATGCAGGGAGTATTAGAAAGTTGCATTTACCCAGTATTTCTCAGTTACTAATGACAATTTTTCTGCTTTTTACCTTTCCTGTTGTCAGTATGGCCACGCTTCAGCCAAGGATTGTTGGCGGTGTGGAATCTAGCGAAAATGACTGGCCTTATATGGTTGCTTTGATGCACAAAGATCTAAAAGTAACGGTTAATAATGAAAAGTTTAGTGCAATTTTTATGGCGCAATCCTCTGCAAAGGTGCTAACGGGCAAGTTGGTTGACTGTGGTAATGCATTTTATGTTTGCGAAGGTGTTGAGGGGCATATTTGTTTGATTTCTCGGGGTAAAACGACTTTTTCTAAAAAAGTGAGTAACTGCGAGGCAGGGGGCGGTATTGGCGCAATTGTCTATAATAATGTGGAAGGTATATTTTTTGGTGATTTGGGGTTTGATGGCCCCAATATACCTGTTGTGAGCATAAGCCAGGCTGCAGGCGCAATATTGTTAACTCATTTAGATGAAGAAGTAAGGTTTGATTATTCCTCCAGTGGTTTTTGTGGTGCAACTTATATTGGGGGTAAATGGTTGGTCACTGCTGCGCATTGTGTAAATGATATCTACAAAGGTGCATTTTTTGCCAATGTCGGTGGTCATAATACTGAAAAAGATAAAAGTCATGTTTTAGATATTGCACAGATCATCGTTCATGTAAATTATGACGCGAAAGGATTGGGAAACGATATTGCACTTGTCGAATTGGTTGAGGAACCAATCGGCGTAAAACCCGTATTGCTTGCAAGCGAGTCGATATTGAATTTGGCAATTACTAATGAAGCTCCAGTTATTGCATTAGGCCGTGGTGTACAAGAGGCATTGTCGCCTAGTGAAGACCCTGCATTAACTCCGGGGCCAACTCAATTGTTTGAAGTTGAAATTAATTTATTTTCGAACGCCACGTGCAATGCGGGAATTAGTAATTATTATAGAAGTGTGGGAGGTTCCATCGTAGAACTGGTAAAAGACGACATGCTTTGTGCGGGCACTCAACAGGGGAATGTAGGCACCTGTTTTGGCGATAGTGGAGGGCCATTAATATTACAACAAGATGGGCAAGATTATTTGGTTGGAGTAACTAGCTGGGGGCTAGGTTGTGCGGTACCCGGACTTTATGATACTTTTTCTAGGGCGCCTTATTTTAAATCGGATATTGAAAGAGTAACTTCAGGTGAAATCAACATTTTGGAGAATTTTTCTGTAAACGAAAAACCGAATGTTGTCGTCAAAACCCAGGAAACAGATGATACGTTTTTTCTATCGACTAATCGCGAATTACTTCTTTTGTTTGTTATTCTTTTAATGTGTCGCTTTCATTCCCGGCTAGCATTTACCTTAATTGGCTCTTTGAAATGAATAATTGGATTCTTATTTTTTTACTCACAAGCTGCTTGTTTGCGTGTTCTTTTTCAGATAATAAGGCTGTAAATACGGCAGAAAATAGTGTCCCCCAAAAACTCACCATAAATAAAATAGAAAAGCTGTATTCATTGAAAGTGATGGATACCGCAGTGGAAATATCTGTGATAAGCATGGGATGCACTTCAGCCAGTGATTTCGAAATTTTCAGTGATCATTCAGGTAATAGTTGCGCCGTGAAAATTTTACGTGTTCACCCGGACCTGTGTAAACGTGCTCCATCGGAAATTAAATTAGAACTTCTCTTGAATAAATTCGATGATTGCGAGCAAAGCGAAATAAAAGTGGTAAACGAAGTGGTGAAAGCCGGGGCCATATGATTTTTTTATGATTTCATAAAGAGCTAGATGTTATCTAGAATCGCCCTCGTATTGCAGTATCTACTTTGTATTTCCGCAAGATATTATAGAAAATTACATAAAATGGATCCCAGCCGGTTATAGCTGTAAGTCATAAATAAATGGTTATTCCAAATAGTTCTGTCATTTCAAAAATAGCGAATGATTAAGCTAGAATTACCAAACCTACAGCACCACGAAGCATGCAATCAAATCCACCAAAAACCTGATTTTGACTTTTAAAGTTATTTCCTTTTTTTTCATTACCTCGCTAGATCAGCTGTAATATTGTCAAAGTTTAATTTTAATGGTCCACTAGTTTGATTGCCGAGTACCCTTATTATTAAGTTGTTAATGGTGTAATTGGATAAATCGCCAAAATAAGGGTTTATACTATTGTCCCATGCACCGGTTGCTGAAACGGGGTAAAAAACAGGGGTTCCTTTGGCGTCTAATTCTTCGAGAATAATGGCTTTGCGGGTATCTAGTTGAGTTGCGTTGATTATAGGTTGAATCAAAATTGTACCAGTGCCTTGGCGATTAGCTACAGAAATAGATAAATCGCTAAAATATTGCCAGCTAGGATCTAAGGTAAGATCTGGGGATATTAAATCCACGTACCAGGGGACACGTACCGGAAAGAATTCTGGTAATCTGAAGTCACTGCTGGAAAGTTGAAGCGAACCGTTTGAGTCTGGGCTGTCTTTACCAGGTACATTTGGGTAATGGGCATTATCATCCCAACTAATTGCGCTGGGATCTGGGTAATAAAAAGTTTCAGTGTCATATGCCGCTAATCCTTTACTAGTCCAGCCATCAATTGAACCGTTGTCGAATCCAATTTTGCTTAATAAGCAGGTTGTCCAAATTACGGCTCCAGTAAATTCACCATCACTTTTGTCGATAATTTTATCCAGCTGTTGAACCGTTTCGCAAGAAAGAGAACTATTATCATTAAGATTAACCTCAATTAAGCCAATCAAATTAAATAAGGGGCTAACTTCAATAATATTATTCACGTTTAATCTAAGATTAGTTAATGAATCTAAGTCACTAAGCGCATTGATTTTAGATATATGATTAACGCCTAAATCCAATTTAGTTAAAGTCGAAAAGTTTTTCAAATTGTCAATATTTGTTAAATTATTACTTTCTAAATCAAGTACTGACAAAGAAGGTAAATTAGTTAAGGAGCTAACATCATCAATCAAGTTATTCCCTAAGTTCAGGTGGGCTAGAAATTGTAAATTGTTAATAGGGGTAACATTAGAAATTGAATTCCCCCAAAGGTCTAGGTTAACTAAATTTTGTAATTTTTCTAATGGTGAAATATCTATAACTTTATTCGATCTTAAGTATACATTCTGCAGACTGCTTATCGCACTTAGCGGTGAAATATCTGAAATTTGACTTGAGTTAAACTCAATGGTTGTCAAATTACTCAATGTAGCTAATGGTGACAAATCTGATACTCGGCTGTATGTCATATTCAAACTTACTAATGCTTTGAGAGTGTCTATTCCGGATAAGTCTCCAATGGTTCCGTCATAAAAACTGTCACAATTTAAATCAGTTAGTTGCTCAATGTAAATTAGGAGTGTGTCTTTAATACATTGCGCAAGACCAAGGTCTGAAAACGCTTTGAGCTCTATTGGTATCCATGCCGTTACCTCCGCTACATCACTCAAATTTCCCTGAAATAAATTATCATTATGAAAAGCAACTGTGGAAACTGCGTAAAAATAAGTTGAACCAGGTGATACATTGTTGTCGAAAAATCGCGTTCCTGTTGTTTCAGAAATGAAACTGGAAGAGCTTGTAATGGGCAGGTTATTTGAGCGGTATATATAGTAAGTGCCACCGTTGTTATTAGGAGCCCAGTTTAGTGCGACACCCAGTGATCCGGGAGTAGCGGTAAGATTTGTCGGTGGAGATAAATCTGCAACGCTCATATTAATGGACGTTATTATTCCATTATATTCCACCCCAATATTTGCATTCCCAATTCCGACAGCGTTAATGGTTCCTTTATTTCCCACTTCATTGGAAATGCTTATTGTTTCGCTGGTTGTAGTCGCCCAGTTAGCAAGGTGAGTTACATCTCTTTCAAATGTGGAAGACGATGCAAAGGCTGTTAAATTGTGTGTGCTACCAAATTCAATTAGGCCTGGATTGTTTACGGAAAGGCTGAAGTTACTCACGGTAACATCTCTATTCACTGTTACTGCATTATTACCGGTACTGTCCGCTACATTATATGTCACCTGATAAGTGCCGGCTTGAGCGGTATTCACATTGCTTGCGTTAACTATAATGTTAGCGGAAACATTTCCATCTTCAGGATCGTTGGCGGTTGCACCGGCTTCAACGTAAGTATCGCCAACAAATAAATTAAGCGGATTATCTCCAATTAGGGTAATAAACGGTGGCGTGATATCCACCTTCGTGTTGAAACGAATTTCCTGAGAAAGCGTACCTTCTCCGCCGGCATTAACAGCAGAAATCCGAATATAATAATTTGTGCCTGGTAATAAACCTGTTTTACTAAAGCTGCTTAATGATATGTAACGAAGTCGCGCACCGTTGTCTAATTGAAAATAATTCTCTTTGGTAATACCTGGTTGTGATGCCAGGTAAATAATATGTTCCTCTGCATCTGTAGCTTCATCCCATTCAAAAAATATTCTGCCTTGAGTAACATCAATGCGTATGTTAAATGGAGCTTGTGGTGGTGCTGGAATGATTTGTGGCGTAGCGGAAGCGATAGCTGATTTTTCGCTTTCACCATTTTCATTATGTGCGGTGATAAAATAATAAATCACCTCTGAACTTGTTACATTGATATGCGTGAATTGAGTTTCAGTAATACCTGAAATTTCTTCAGCGGACTGTTTATCAGCGGTTGGGTTAGTTGACCAGTATACAGAGTATTCACTGGCATCTTCTACGGCATCCCAGGAAATTTTAATGTTTTTATCCTGGCTATCTGTTCGAATATTACCTGGAACTGTCGCCATAAATTCTTTTGGTGTTGCGGCAATTGGTACTGATGTTGGGCCTTCGCCTGCCGCATTTAATGCGCTTATACTAAAATAGTAAGTGGTATCATTAACAAGGTTTAATCGATTGGTTGAAATATTTGTTATGTCTGAAAGTGTTTCGCCATTTTGCAGTGTGTTCACATTTTCTGCTGTTACATTGGGTTCTGTTGCCATGTAAATTTTGTAACTACTTGCGTTGTCTACCGGTTTCCATCTTAAAGCAACAAGCCTGTCACCTGACGATGCAGAAAAGCTTTCTGGTGCCGGTGGCGGCGTTGAAAAAGTGGTTGGCGTAGCGCTGATGACTTCAGTAGACTGAGTAAGACCTGCTGGTGTGACTGCACTTAGGCGATAGTAAAATTCAACACCTGTTTGTAATTTTTGATGATTAAAAAAGGAATTTCCTATTTCTCTAATTTGTTGTGCATTGATATCGGATGCCAGTGGGTCACTATTGGAATAATATAAAATATAACTAATTGCTTCGGGTAAAGGCTCCCAGCTGAGTGATATTTTCCCTTCTCCTGCAGTAGCCGTAAAATTAATTGGCGGAGTCAGGTCTAATGTGGCGTTAGGTGTGGTTAATATTACCTGGAACTCTGGTGATAAAATTTCTTCCCCTTTATTGTTGATGCTGGACAACACAACGTAATAGGGTGTGTTTGGCAATAAATCCGGGAATAATAATATGCTATCAAAAGTATTTGTGATGATGGCATTTTTTAGATTAGTATCAGGTTCAGTTGATAAATAGATCTTGTAATGCTCAGCACCTTTTACACTGTTCCAGCTTAAGCGGATTTTTCCGTCGAATTCGGTATATTGAATATCAGCAGGTGCCTTAAGTGAGACTTGCTCAGTAGGGAT
This sequence comes from Gammaproteobacteria bacterium, assembly GCA_029864945.1. Lineage (GTDB taxonomy): Bacteria > Pseudomonadota > Gammaproteobacteria > S012-40 > S012-40 > CALZJE01. The sequence continues at coordinate 12,289 of JAOTSL010000019.1, read as the reverse complement.
GGCATTGTTTGAATCTTGCTCTCCCGGTGCTCCACCACCACAGGCGGTGATAAACGAGGATATAAAAAAGAGGAAAAATAAAGGGTAGTTTTTTTTCATATTGTTTAAGTTCTTTGTTGATCTATTTGGCCACATGTTTTTCATCTGCTAAAATTGCAGCTCCATTCGTCCACCGAATGAGACATTTGTTGTTTTGTAATAATCTCGCCCTATGATGTTCTCCATTCTAATATAGGCGGAAATACCGCGCGGTAAAATGGCTGTAATTCCCTGAACATTGCTGAAGTAGTTGCTGTCTACCTTTTCTGTTTTAATGTTAAATGCTGAATTGAATTGATCATTGGCAAACGCGCCGCTAATTGTGTCTGGTGAGTCGTTAAATTCATGAATCCAGCTAAGGCCAACAAAAGGAATAAATACCCCAAGACGGTGGCTATGGGTGTATTGGACTTGCGCACCAATTGTTGAACTTGTTGAGTCAATGGATTGTTTATTAATTATAAGATCAAGTTCTTGGGCGCCATTTTCAGTAAATCCGTCAATTCCGAGTTTTGTATAATTTAGACTACCGGAAAAAGAAGCGGAAAGTGCGCCATCATACACCTCGTAACCACTACTAATACTTAAGCCTTGTTGCAGGCCGCGAGTATTGCTATTGGCTACGCGATTAACCGCATTGCCACTTAAATCGAAATTGATGTTTCGTTGCATATCAAACGTGTTATTTCCAATATTGATAACTCCGTCGATATACCACTGATCAGCTAGATATTGATTAAGGTAAACATTAAGACTTAATCCAGCTGCGTTCATTTCTCCTCCTTGCTCGGATATTTGAACGTCGCTTTTAGAAACCCCAAGTGCAGCACCTACAAAGCGCGTTGATGACACGCGATAATCAGCGCCGAGCGTGAGGCCATAACTGTCAAACTTAAAACCATCTTCCTTACTTGTAGCGGCTCTATTGCCTGCACTCGCACTACCATTTGCAAATACCCCAAGCCGGTTGCTAAGCAGGCCGCCGGGTTCGTTTGTTACTTTGTTTCCCTCGTCAGCTAAAAGTGACGTAAGCATATAGTTAACAGGGATCGCTCTCCCCCGATAGCGAAAACCAAGATTATTAAAAGAAAGTTTGGAACTACCTCGTCTAACCGCGTTTAGTCGCGAAGCAACATTAGACATTTGTTGATTACTGAAACTGCTACCAACATCTGCCTGAACGGCCACTTCTTCCGGGCTCATTTGTCGAAGTGCTTTGCTGACTTCTACCGTTTTGCCTTCACTTACCGCTTGTTGAATGGCGTTACATCGGTTAAGCAATGCTTCCTGCGCTTTCGTTAGTTGATTTTTATTTTCTTCTAGCTTAGGGCATAAGTTATCTAATGTAGAAGCGATTTCATTTTCTGGTGTGTTGTTCTTGATAGATGCCCGAACACCGGCATTAACGAGAAATGTTTGTGTGAGTGTGATCAATTGATCGGAATTAAGGTAAACAGATGCCGTTGCCGTAATTCGATAGACAGATGCGATTTCGCCGGTGTTAATGAAGATACTTGAATTGCCGTTTATATCGCTTGGAACGGTCTCTAAAATTGAAAATTGAGACGCGGCAGTAACAAAGTAGGCGGTTTGGCCATTGCTAGTAGTAACGCTGTGAATGATTTCCCAATCTATATTTGCTGCTGGTACTGGTGAATCGTTCAACATTAACTGAACATTAAATTTCACCTGACTATTAAGCTCAAGATTGTTGTTAGCAGCATTTGTTGTTTGAAGAATAAGACCGCTTTCAATGTTTTGATGCGAATCTCTGCCTTGCAACTTATTAAAGGTATTTGCAGCCATTACGTCATTTAATGCAAAAAGCAACGTTAACGCAGATAAGCAAATTAATTTTAAATTTTTGGTGTTTATTTTCAGCATTTTTAACTTTTTTGGTGAGATTCTAATGAGATTCTGATGACGCGAGTTTATTTCGTCTTTACCGGGATTATAACTCATCTGCAGTGGGATCTACTTGTTAAGTAGGTCATAGTTTATAGAGCATTGTTATCAGCAATAGTATGCAAATCTAACGCGCCCTAGGAGGCAGCCAAACAGTGTTAAGTCCTAGGTTGCATATATGGCATGAACTCGTGCAGGTTTATTCTGGTGTCGTAGATAACCGGGGTGTGATTTTTGGGCCTATGTAGGTAACTAAAATCTAACGTTGAGATTAAAAACCGACTAGAACCATGTGTTTTGTGTGCATTAATTAACCAATCCGTTTTTACTTCGTAATTTCCGTTCTATCTATTCGCATTTTATTTCACTAAACCTCTTGTTTGTTGTGTGTGTCTCATTTTAGTTAAAGCGATTAATTAAACATCCGATAAAACAATGGTATTTATGTGACTCGTTATATGGAAATCTTCAAAATTGACTAATAAAAAGCCATCAGCTTCGGTTAATCATTCATCGCTTTCAAAGTTGTCAACACTATCGATTTTGTTTGTGGAAGATAATGAGAGCGATTATTTAATCGCGGAAAGATTGCTAAAAAAAATATTTGACCAGGATAAGCTCAATCTAGACTGGAAGACGACGTATGAAGATGCTTTTGCTGCGAGTGAGTCAGGGTCATACGATATATATTTGATAGACGTCACGCTGGATAACCGAGATGGACTGGAGCTTGCTGCGGCTCTAGATCCAACAAATGATAACACCCCCCCGATTATAATAATGACTGGGGAAGATAGTATCGATATGGAATTAATAGCGATCAGGCTTGGTGCTTCGGACTGTTTGTTTAAAAACCAGCTGACTGCTCCACTATTGGAGCGTTCGATTAATTACTCCATCGTGCGTAAACAGACCGAAAAAGAAATCCGTGAAAGTGAAATACGTTACCGTGCCATTGTCGAAACGGCTAATGATGGAATAATTACGTTAGATGATCTGGGGATAATTAACAGTTATAACCCTGCGGCAGAAAAACTGTTTGGATATACCGCAAAACAGGTAATTGGAGAAAATATACAAAAGTTGATGCCAAAGAAAATAGCGCTGCAACACGATTCTTATCTTAGTGCTTATTTTAAAACAGGTGTTACTCAGATAATTGGTAATGGACGAGAAGTTCATGGCGTGCGAAAGGATGGTTCTGAATTTCCCCTTTATATATCAATAGCAGATGTTGGCGTTCCAGGGCCTCATCGATTTAGTGGAATTGTTAGGGATTTAACATTGGAAAAAAAAGCCAGGGAAACCATCCGGCGGCATAATGAAATGCTGGAGAAAACAGTGCTTGATCGCACCATGGAATTGGAACTGGCTAAAGACTTCGCAGAAAAAGCCAATAATGCGAAAAGTGAGTTTCTCGCTAATATTTCACATGAAATACGTACGCCGCTATATGGAATTTTAAGTTTTGCCAATATGGGGTTTAGTCGCGCCTCAAACATCTTGCCGGAAAAGTCAATGGAATATTTTGGGCATATAAAAGAGAGCGGTGAAAGGTTGTTATTATTACTGAATGATTTGTTAGATCTATCCAAGCTTGAGTCTGATAGCCGCACACTATTATTTAAAAACGAAGATATTGAAACTATGACGAAACAATGTTTTATGTCCGAAAAAGCGAGGTTGCAGGAAAAACAGATTCAATGGACTTTAACTAAAGGTGATACCGTATCCTTACTTCAATGCAATTATGATGCTTTACGACAGGTAATTTGCAATCTACTGTGTAACGCAATTCGATTCTCTCCACACGATGGAAAAATAAATATAAATATAACCTCATCAAGTAAGACTATACACGAGTCAGAAACTCCTACTATTAAATTTAGTATCGCAGATGAAGGTGTCGGAATCCCTGAAAAGGAAACAGAAATTATTTTTGACAAATTCATACAAAGTAGCAAAACCAACACAGGTGCTGGTGGTACAGGTTTGGGGCTGGCAATTTGTAAAGAAATAATTGGAAAACATAATGGAAATATATGGGCGAAAAACCGGACTGAAAAAGGCTCTGAGTTTATTTTTGAAATCCCCGTAAAACAAAGCATTTAGTTTAAGTAATGAGGAATTAAAGTGACGCATATGATAAAGATACTTGTTGTCGACGATGAGCCGATGAATCGGATGGTGATGAATGAATTACTCGGCCCTGATTTCGATTTAAAATGTGTTGAAGATAGCCAGGCTTGTTTTGATTTGTTGGATTCTTGGTTGCCAGATTTGATACTCATGGACGTGAAAATGCCAGGTATAGATGGGCTGGAAGCATGCAGGAGAATTAAATTAAAACCTGAAACAGAATTTATCCCTGTGATTTTTGTTTCCGCGCTCGGTTTTCCAGATGAGAGAATTGCCGGTTATGAAGCGGGTGGTGACGATTATATTGTGAAGCCTTTTAGCGAAGAAGAATTGTTGAGTAAAATTCGTCTTTCTATTGATAATGGGAAAAAGCTAAAAGAGTTTAAGGAAAAATATCAGGAATCATCAAAAATGGCCATGATGGCCATGACGAACACGGCTGAAATTGGCAACATACTGAACTTTTATCAGGACAGTTTTAATATTAATACTCATGAAGAAGTAGCTGATAAAATACTGGATGTTCTATCAGGTTATGGTCTTAACGCAGTGGTTGGTATATTTGCACTAGAGGAGTCAGTATATAAATCAAATATCGGTGCGGTTCGCGCTATAGAGATGTCTGTAATTGAAGAGCTGAGAAAACGCGAAACTATTTTTTCTTCTGGTGCTAGAAGTGCCTATAGCTATTCAAATATAACGATTCTGGCCTTAAATATGCCGATTGACGACGAGGAAAAATACGGGCGATTGAGAGATCACCTTGCTATGTTGGCAGAAGGTGGGAATGCAAGAATTATTTCTTTGATTGCACAGAATGAAAGAAATAAACATCAGACCCATTTGCAACAACTGGTGAATGCAACTGGTAACGCGTTAATGGCGCTGGAGAAGCAACAGAGCAGTAATCGGGATGCGCTTACCAATATAATGGGCGTGCTATCTGATGATGTGGAATCGTCATTTTTCTCACTGGGCTTAACTGAGGGGCAGGAAGTATCGCTCAGAAATATCATTAAAAATACAGAAGATCAGGCAAGCGCTATTTTTGGTAAAGATATTATTTTACGTCGTGAGCTTGAAAGTATTATGTTGTCACTGAAACAAACTGGCTGATTTTTTATCGATGCCGCTATCTTTTTATCTGTAATAATCAATAAAAATGATTGTTCTCTAATTTTCTATGATATTTAACGAACCGCGTATATTTACACTTTTACTGCATACTAATTTACATATAGTCGAGCCGAATGACTGATTTTGCAGGTACCGTAATACTATTTGGATTACTTAATGTCTCAACCAATGAAACAACATTCACATTCGTTATACCGCTTTCATTGTTTGCAGAAAGTCCCGTATTTGTATAACTGTGACGTGTAACCGAGGTTGTTAAAGTTTCATCCGTTGTTAGCGTAACTTGTATATTATTAGAGTAGTCCCGGTTGATTAAAAACACGCGGGGTTTATTGGTAGCCAAATTTCTTGTCGCAAAAACGGAAATTTTTGACATGATTAAACCGCTGGGTATATTCCCTACGCCAGTCGTAAATGTATATGTTTCAGTATTATCTACTGAGATTGGGATTCTTTCCTCTCCGCCGGCTACAGATAGCAATTTAAACACATGAGCTGTCGGTCTTAGTTCTGACGTTAAAGGATTTTGAATCATGCCGAAGCCTTCAGCATCAACCAAGCTATAAACATACGCGTGATCTAATTTACCAATAATCATCTCAAACATAATATCAGCAACAGCCAAACCCGATTGATAATCTTTAAGGTAACTAACAACAGGAGTTCCGGCACTGTCATCAACAATACCGCGATATTCAGTGACCCATATAGGCAAAGCCCCAGTATGAGGAGATATTGTTTCATCAATTGTTCTTTTTAATAGTGCTCCACCTGATAACATTGGCCAATAAGTTGATTCTTCATCAGCACCAGTATATCTAGACGAATAAAAATGGGCATGTGTAAAATCGACATTAGATATACCATTGGTGTCATCAAATACTTGAGAATTCCATAGCGCAAGCATTTTCACTGTATCATTACTTGATGTAGGTGAGAGCCAGTCCGCAAGTTGAAATGATGCCTCACTAATCGCACCTAAACGAATCGATATATCTAAATCGGTTGCTTTAGCTTTCATTGCAGTTGTGATGGCATTACCTAACGCCGCGTAATCAAGTGCAGTATCAACAGTATTCGTTGTGGTGTAATGTACTGACGGTTCATTGCCAATTTCAAAATCAACATTACTCCAAGGCATCGCTCTACCGTTTAAGCTTCGAATAGCCCCTTGCGTGCTAGTGTCACTTCCAAAAATATATTCAACGATATCTTGAGCGCTAACAACAGAATCTAAAGCATTAATCTGTACAAGTGCGGTGACGTTATATTCTTCACAAAAATTGAGAAACTCATGTAACCCTAGTGCCGGCGTTTCGTAACGACTATATGCTTGTAGCTCGCCGCGATCAATATTGTTACCAATCGATTTTTTCCAAAAAAACCAATCCCCTAATGTTCCACCTGGCCAGCGTAGAGACTTCACTTTGATATCTGCTACATTGAGTTTTAAACTTTCTATTACCGCCGGCTCGCCAACTGCTGACAACCGAACCTCATCAATCTTAATCTGTGAATTTTGTGAAAGACAAATACCAACGATTGCCGAATCGACATCCTCACTTAGGGTCAAAGGTATATTATGTTGTGTCCAGCTATTATTTGAAATCGCCACATTACTAGTGGCCTTTATATTATACGAAAGGTCGTAAAGGTAGATATCAACGGCTGTATCTGCGGCTATACCAAAACTTGAAAAATTAACGATATATGATTTTGACGCAAGCAAGCCGGAAATTGTTTGCTGTATGATGCAGGTGTTTCCCGCATCTGTTCGATGTAACTCTACATAACCCGCATAAGGGTTGCCGCCACTAGGGTTAATATCACCGTCATCGACAGTATTCCAAATGATGGAGCCAGATAGGGTAGGGGAATTTATCTCCCCCCAAACATTATTAAAATTATCTAAATCTGCTTTACTACGGAAAGACCTGTCGCGCAGTAAATCACCATTCTCGATAGTAAACCCTGCCAAGTTTTCCCAACCGTAATTAGCGCCAAAAACTCCCGCACTAACCAATGGGCCTTTAACGTCCTGATTAACATTCTCAATATCCTCAGGGTTCGAAGCGGAGCATGCCATCAACACCAAAAAAATTAAGGCACATAATGTTCTATAAATACTACTCATGTTGTAACTCTACTTTAGTAATACGCAAAATCAATGTAAGGCAATATATATTCCCGTTTAATAGAAAAAAGGAGCTGAAAAATATCAACTCCTTTTTGATGAGGATTACATTTTGTATACGCCAGAATAACATAGTGGTCCAATCATATATTGAATGTTGTTATGTTGGTGCCCACCTTGGACTATCTGGTATTTAAATTAATCTTTTGTTGTCAAGTCAGCACAACATTTTGCTAATTTAAGTGTCGGTTATAATAGATAGTAGTAATTTCATTTCACAGTCACTTGTTCCTTCCATATCCATAAGTTCAAAAAAGGCATGGCAAGCTTCAGACTCTTGCTCCTTCTTCATTACATCCTGAGCATCTTCAGAGCTTCTAAGCTGAACAACATGCCTCTAAACCAAACTCAGCGCGGCTCTCGGGGTATGTGTTACCCATTTCCTCGTGAAATCCTGCTGAGTTTTGTTTGGAAACATGTAAAATGAACCAAAAGGATGTGGCATGGTAGAAACCTATGCCGCTCAGGTAAGTATATTAAAAACACGAATTTTGAAAAGAAGGGTGTCTTGTTTGGTGTGTACGAAACAAGCCCAAGTGTTTTCTAAAAATACATGGCGCATAGATTTTCTGATGAGCCCAAAATGCCAATAAAAAAGGCTGGGAGTCCCAGCCTTCAAGTTACTTTAATTAAACTAAATATTAATAATAAGCATGTGTAGCAGTAAAATAGAAATTATCTAGTTTATATTCATTGTTTACAATAGCTAAGGTATGTTGATTTTGGTAAATGTTTTCATAAATACCTGTTTTATGTAACGTGAAATTTTGAAGGTCTGTTGACGTAAGCATCATAATACCTTCATTGTAACCATTATCAGTAAGGTCTTTATGAGTAAATAGTAAGTGGTACTGTGAGCCATCGTAGACAATGTTTTGAATGTATGTGACTTTGTAATCATAATCATTTACATAAAGGCTGATTCCTAAATCAGCTTCTGAAATCAAAGCCCAATCAGAACCATTAGACGATGTATAAATGCCTGGATGTCCTGTTTTCGAATCTAAATTAATTCCAATATATTGATTATTGACATATTTAATGAAATTAAAATTAGTATTGCCTGAAACCAGACCTGTAACGGTTGCTGCCGTATAATTTATTCCATCTGTAGAGGTTTCAATTTCTCTGGCACTGTTTAGTTTTGCAAAAATTCCACTTATTGGGGTGTAATCAATAAAATGATATGCCGTTAAACCTGTTTTAATTACCCAGTTTTGGCCATCTACTGAATAACCGGCATTACCAGAGGTGTACGAATTAGTTGTGCCGCTAACATAGTGGACTCTACTGAGAGAAATACCTGCTAGAGCTTCCTGAGTTGCAATATATGCAAATGATGGATCATTTGGTAATAGGGTAGTAGTTGCTGCCCAAGTAATTGCGCCTGTTATTTCTGATGTGGATTCTTTTTTGGTTGAGCTTACAAAGCGTGTTCCTGTTGCATCATATATAACATGTCCATTTACAGCGGTACCCAGTATTACATCGGTGCTCCAGTTGGTTCCGGCATCTGCAGTTTTAACTGTTGTGACATTAGCTAAGTCTGAGTTATAACCAAAGCCATAAACAGTTGTGCCATCATACGCTAACTCAGTAATAGTATTATTAGTAATACTAGAAGCAGCTCTAAAGTCTTTTGATAGTACCCAGGTAACGCCATGGTCAGCGGATGTTGCTATATTACCAACACTATCTGTTGCATAAACTGTTGCACCAACAACTAAGATATCTGAAATAGTGCCAGTACTATTGAGCCATGTTTGAGTAGTCCATGTAATACCATCAGGTGAAGTCATGATAACGCCTGACTGCGCAGCTGCCACAAAATTTGTACCAGTCCACACTACGTCTTTAAGGTTAGTAGCTGATGCCACTGTTGCCCAGCTACCTGATGCATTGCTATAAATACCGTTGGTAGAAATCGCGACAATTATTGCCCCATCAGTTACAGCTTGTTTAACATTAGCTGTATCTATACGTGGTGATATAGCGTTGAGGCCATCATCGGTTTGATAGCTAATTCCATCATCGCTAAAAAGAATTTTATTTCTGTCTTCAATAGCATCGCTACTTGTTACAAAGTTGTATGTCGTTGGCCCTACTGTAACAGATGCTCCATAAACGTAGTTGCTGCCAAAAGTGATCGCTTTAGTCCAGCTAATACCATCGGCAGAATAATACATTCCAGGGGCTGACGAACCACCACTATATGCGTGAGCAACGAATTGCGCACCATCGTGTATCACAGTCGAAATTTGTCCTACTGTTGAATTAGAAACTACTGTCCAGCTTATTTCATCATTACTTTGAACTAATGCACCTGAAGAGTTTAGTCCATAAAATACATTATTTACGCTGAATTGTGAGCTTGTTGGAACATTAGGATCTCCGCTAGAATCAGATACCAAGCTCCATGTTGTTTGATCTGCTGAACTGTAAACTTTAGTACCCGATAGAAATAAAGTTTCATTTATCCCATTTACAACTTTACAACCACTACAAGTTAGTGCCGCCAAATTAGAGCCCCCTACAACACTCCAGCTCATACCATCGGTCGATGTGTAAATGACATTGCCTGTATTAGCAGTAAAACCTTTAGAAGAAGAGTATGAGATTGATGTCACGTTTGCAGGTATGTCAATAGACGACACATTAGTCCAATTAATAGCATCACTTGAATAGGCTAATTCACCTGACCGTCTCAAACCAATAAAAGTAGAACCACCAAAAACTAAATCTGATAAAAGGCCTGCTGAGGAAGAAACATTCATTGCAGTCGAAGATAGAGTGTCAATAGTATATAAGCCATCGCTAAGAATGACGGCATATTTTCCACCACCAGGTATAATTTTTGTGAAATTAACTGGTTGTGTTGACTGAAGCTGCCAGCTAGACCCATCAACGGATGAACATACATTCTTGCCACTATTGGCAACAAACTGAGTCCCATCATATGAAATAGAACCGAAAATATTACAATTTACATTACTGCTCAAATCCACAGTTTGCCAGTTAGTGCCATCGGTTGTCATTATGACGCCAGTGAAACGGGAATTGATGGGTAGCGCAACGATGTTATTACCGTTAGCCGCAACATCACCTGTACTAATATGATAACCAAAATCGATGCTTGACCAGTTAGTTCCATTAGTTGACTCTGACATGCCAAAGTAACTAGCACTAACATACTTACTACCGGTATAGATTACTTTGTCACGGCCAAATTCTTTTTTTGTTATTGCCCAAGGAGTATCTAGAGTCGCTGAGATTCGATCAGGCGTCACGGTAATGAGAACGGTGTCTTGACTCGCCTCGCCATCATCATCTCTAACCGTTAAATGAAAGCTGAAAACAGTATCAGCATAAACAGTTGCTGTGAAACTTGGAGTGGCGGTGTTAGCGTTGGAGATCGTGACTTGCGTGTTATCACCAGCGTCTTGATACCACTCATAAGCTGAAATAGAACCATCGCTGTCACTACTACCAGCGGCAGATAGCGTAACCGTGGTTCCAGATGATACAGAAACATCGGAACCGGCATTTGCCGTTGGTGGTGTATTAGCGGTAGGTGGGCCACTGCTTTGGTTATCATCTGGACCGCAAGCCGTAAGTAAGAGTGTTGATGATGCTAACATTACATTAAATAGCGTTCTAGAATATTTTTTCACGGGACTTTCACCTATATAGTTGATAACCAGCAAATAGCAGTCTTTGTGCTAAATTTACACGTGGAGATTGTACTTTCGTGTTATATCGTCCAAATTGAGCGCGCTTTAATAGATCAAAAGGCTTAATCTTTTGTAGCTGCTCAGCGTGTTTAGATTTTGCCTCAGATCAAGGCGTTTTCGCACGCAGATATGATGTGAAAGATGAATGCGCCGAGCAGTTACATTCTTTTTTTCTTGGATTAGGGTAGGGTAGGAATAAATAATACTGATTCTAATTCTAATTTATTAATAGTAAAGTGATCTTCCCCCGTTTTGACGGACAGTCACCTTAACTCTTTTTGAGCTGTGAGATTTGATGGTATTGTTACGAAGAGGAGAAAGGGGTCAATCCAATTTAATAATACCTAACTGATTCCTCACCAATTCTAACTCCTTTATTATTAAATAGGAATGGCCTCACCCTGACCTTTATTGTTCTTTTATTACTTGTTTTGATTATATTAAATAGGATTGACCCCTTTTAATACAATTTCTCGAATTGAACGACTGGAATTCATCACAGCTAGGCTAAAATCAGATGGGGCATCAACAATTGGCGGAATAGCTAAAGAAATTGGTGTTAGTGTGCGGACGCTTAACCGTGATATTCAATTATTGAAAGATCAAGGCTTACCAATTGAAACGGATATTGGTCGAGGCGGCGGGGTGCGCTTGGATAGGCACTGGGGAGTTGGTCGTATCAACCTCAATTACTCCGAAGCGGTTGATCTATTAATAAGTCTTGCGGTAGCTGAACAAATGAACTCACCTCTATTTATGGCTCATTTAACAAGTGTGCGACATAAGCTTATGGCCTCATTTTCACCTTCAATGAAAAATAAAATTAGCGGTCTAAAGGCACGTATACTCATTGGAGGAGCAGCATCTCAATTTGTTCTATCAGAATTCACTACGCCGAATCGCCGAACGGTTGAGAATATACATCAAGCATTTTTAATGCTACGACAAATCGGTATTATCTATTGTGACGAAAATGGTATTAAAACAAAACGAGTAATTGAACCTCATTTTCTTTTACTCAATTACCCCATTTGGTACATACTTGCCTGGGATCATCTGCGCAGCGATGTGAGAACGTTTCGTTGTGACAGGGTCGAAAAAATTCAGAATTTAGATGACGATTTTAAACTTTTTCCTATTGCTC
>JAOTSL010000189.1 GCA_029864945.1 Gammaproteobacteria bacterium | reverse complement strand
CCTAAAGATAATAAAATACCAAATTCATGTTTGCGCTCAAATACCGCCATCAACATTGTATTCATCATGCCCATCGATGCTAGCCCGAGCATAATCATACCTAGAATATAAATCGCTGCCGTACTGACCTCTATCATATCTGAAACGGCAGGCACCAATTCCTTCCAGGTACGTACAATTATAGGCCCGGACAATTCATCTGTTGGATAGGTTTTTTGTAATAGGGAGAGTCTCGCGCTTAAATCATTTTTTAGAGTGAATAGATCGTGATTGTCTGCGCGAATGGCAAGTTCATGCGCACCGCTTTCCAAGTACATTAATGAATTATAGGCTTCAATAGACAGCAAAATTCCGCTTCGATCAAATGTGGGCTCAATGGGCTTTAGAATGCCGGAAACAATAAATAAACCATTACCAATGCTGCCATCTGATGCTTGAGTAATAAGAACCAGCTCGTCACCGGGTGAAATGTTCATGTTTTTTGAAAACTGAGCACCAACAATCACATTAAATCGGTCTAATCCGTTAGCGCTATCATATTTGCTTAAGTCAGCAGTACCCTGACGAATATGGGAGAGCATGGTTGTTACCTGTTTTTCCTTTTCAGGATCAACTGCCCTAAGCATTACGCCGGAAGAAATATCACCAACACTAGCCAAGCCTGCACCATATAGCCGCGGAGAAATTTTAATGTCAGTTGAGTCATTTTCCAGCTTATTAATAAGCGCCCACGGAATGGTGGCATATAAATCCTGGTCGTCAACAAAGGCCTGTAGATGCACTTGTATATGGCCGGAGGATATCTTGGTGGAAAAATCAGCCATTTGTTTGACCATGCCATTTAATAAAGCACTATACAAAATTAATAACGCCAAGCCACCGCCGAGAGCCGAGATCGTTAAAATGCTGCGTATTTTATTTCGCCATAGGTTTCGCCACGCAATAAATGCGAACATTAAAAGGTGGCTAAAAAGGGCGTTGGATCTCAGGTTCACGTTATCGCTTCAATTGTTTAATCGAAAAGACGTTATCGTTTATGGGTATGTCAAAACTGATGTCATGGTATTCGACGATTGTTGATTCGCCCGGTTTGTCCAATGGTTTTAATGTCATTTTCATCGGGATTAGGCGACTATCCTTTATCTCCAGTTGTGAAAAATGCATCACCCTGACTAATATGTTTTCTTCGTTATAATACGATGAGCTGATTGGTACAAATTTTTCCTGATCGATCAGGGTAACAACCTTTCCCCATACAACAGCTGCATTTTCTTTTGGAACTGAGGTGATTTCAATCGTGTTTATATTATCGCGAAGGCCTTTAAAGCTAATTTTAGAATTATAGTCATCTTCGTAGGTGTTTTCTTTTACCAGGTCATCATTTGTAAAGTGGCTCCCCATCCATGAGCCAGACATCAAGCTGGGTGGCACTTTAGTAATACGATTGATTTTTGGTAGATAATTCCAGATGTTTTCATTTACCTTTAGAGTGGCAATGGCCCGGTCTTTTTTTGGCTCACGAATGATGATTAATGATTTTTCTTTACCCTTGGACCAGGTTTCCATTTTCATAGTTCGAGAATAGCGGCGGGTTTGTACGGTCATCGACATGGTTGAATGGGCGGAATCACTACGCCACAGTCGATCGATATGACGCATCAGGCTGTTCGCATCACTAGAATTGTCTATAGCATGAACAGGAAGTGAAAACGAAATTAGCACAATGATGAACAATATCATTGAAACAAATACGTGTTTGCAGCGAAAACGACTCAGCATGGATTTTTATTCTCCTGGATGATATTTCTTTGCAGTTCCCTTTGTATAGTATGCTATTTTAGCACCTGTGGTACTACGTTTTTTCGTTGGAATAATATGATTTGTTGAATGAACACAAAATAAATGACAGTCAGAATAAAGTAACGTTGTCATTCACTGATGCCGCTCTGGAGAAGTTGTTTCGGTTGGATCACGCACGCCAAACACTGTCCCAGGTTAGAGCTGCGCTTATTATTGCTGCTGTATTGTATGGCTTATTTTCGGTTATTGATTTTATCACTATTCAAGAAGGGCAGTGGGCTACGTTAGTTGTACGGTTCGCGATTGCAATTCCTACATTTGTGCTGGGTTATATTGCGACCAATCGCCCGTATTTTCGTAAACGGCTGCAATTATTAGTGGCAATTGTTATGTTGGTGGCCGGTATTGGTATTGCTGTTATTGGGGTGTTATATGAAAATGCCGGCAGTGACTTATATCTAGCTGCTACTTTTCTGCCAATATTCTGGGCTTATATTTATTCAGGCCTTCGTTTTATTAATGCAGTAATAACAACGCTCATTTTATTTATTACATTTAATATCATGTTTTATTTTGCTTCAGATTTAGTAATGACAACGCTGGTGACTTATAACTTTCTTTTAATCACGAGTATGTTGATAGGAATGTTGGGTGGATACATGATTGAATCATATTTTCGCCGAGACTTCGTCAATAAAAAGTTATTGAGACTGGAAAAGCGCGAGAATGAGAGATTGTTACTTAATATTTTACCTGAGCACATTGCTGAAGAATTAAAAAGTAATTCTGGCACTATTGCTAAAGACTATGAGCAGATAACGGTATTGTTTTCTGATTTGGTCGGCTTTACTAAATTGTCACAATGCCATACTGCGAAAGAGATAGTGGCTATATTAAACGACATTTTTAGTCGGTTTGATGAATTAACCGGTGTCCTTGAGCTGGATAAAATTAAAACAATTGGTGATGCATATATGGTTACCAGCAACCTACGCAACCCTAAAGGGGATTCTATCCATCGTGTGGCTGAATTTGCGTTGGAAATACAGTCTATTGTTGATAAATATAATAAATCTTCAGGACATGATATCCATATACGGACAGGTATTCATACCGGGGCGGCAGTTGCTGGCGTTATCGGCGTGAAAAAATTTGTTTATGATGTGTGGGGGAATACAGTCAATATCGCCAGTAGAATGGAGTCTGAATGCCCCGTTGGCGGGATTCAGGTTTCTGAAGAAAGTTATGCATTGTTAAAAGATGGTTTTAAGTTTGAAGACAGAGGAATGATAAAAGTAAAAGGTTTTGGAGAAATGCATACTTATTTGTTACGCGGCTCCATAACGTGATCATCAAGCGAGAAGTATACGGTTATTTGAATGAAAATATTTAAATTACTCATCATTGGCGATGAAATTCTTAGCGGTAAACGAAAAGACTGCCATCTTGAAAATGCCATTTCACTTCTGTCACCACGTGGATTTCAGTTAAGCCAGAGTTTGGTTATTGGTGATGAGCCTGCGTTGATAATTTCGTCCTTACGGATGATGGGTGATGAAAATAGCGTAGTTTTTTGTTTTGGTGGAATAGGTGCAACACCGGATGATTATACGCGGCAATGCGCAGCCGACGCATTCTTACAGCCAATAACTAGGCACCCAGAAGCAACTCGCCTTATTGAGGCACAATTTTCAGAAGCAGCGTACCCAAAAAGAATATTAATGGCAGACTTGCCGGAACATGCGGCGATTGTTCCAAACCCGATCAATCAGGTGCCAGGCTTTAGTGTGGGTGACTGTCATTTTTTTCCGGGCTTTCCTCAAATGGCCAAGCCTATGATGGAGTGGGTGCTGGAAAATTATTATGATTTGATGCGCCCGGTAGAGCCAAGCATAGAGAGATCTGTGTTGATATATAATCAGCCGGAAAGCGAGTTGATTGATCTGATGAATTCAATTTTAAGCACTTTTCCGGACGTTAAAATTGCCAGCCTACCTAAAGTGGAGGAGAGGCATTCAAAAATTGATCTGGCGGTAAAAGGCAAAGAAAAAGCTGTCGAAAGGGCTTTTACTTTTCTGCTAGACTATTTAGATCGCGAAGCAATAGATTATGATGTTCTGTAGACTATTTTTTATCTAACAGCGCAATCTGATTTTTTACGAATGTTAAACGACTGCTAGTCTGGCTATGAAGATTAAAGGGTAAGTTTTCAGATTGAAGGGCCGTTTCATAAGCGCTTTCAGCTTCTTTCCAGTTTTGTGACTTTTCAAGCACAATGCCCAAGCCTAACCACCATTTGCTCTCTTTGGGTTGAAAGTTCAGTGCTTTTCGATAAGATTCGATCGCGCTTTTAAAGCCCGGCGTATTCTGTTGAGCTAGTGCCAGGAGTGCAAAGTAATCACCGGCTTTCGCATGTTTACTACCAGATAAAAGCAAGGTCGAGGCTTTTTCAAAATCACCCTGTTCCATATAAATTCTACCCAGCCAATGATAAAAAATACTGGCTTCTGGTACTTTTTCTATCCCCATCTGCAGCGTGGTTTCCGCTGCGGATAATTCTTTCTCGTTTATATAAATACCGGCTAGTGTTTTTCTTGCGGCAACATGTGTTATTTTTAACGACAATGTTTTTTGCAGAAGTGATTTTGCAGTAATGACGTCGCCTTCATTTAGTTTTACCAATGCGTTAGCGTAGTATTTTTTTGCAGATTGGGTGTCGGTAAGCTGTATTGGTTGTTTGTTAAATTTGTTTGGATCAGTCTTCGCTATTTTTACCGGTTTTTTTGTCGCGGTCTTTATTGGTTTGGCAATTTTTGGTGTTATTGGTTTTTCTATTTTTCTATTTGTTGGTTTTATTACTGGTTTTGTTGCCGATTTTATCGGCGCTTTAGCTGTAGTCTTTTCTGGTTTTATTGTAGATGTGCCTTTTTTTGCTGTTGTATCTAGGGGCGCTATTTCCTTTTTTTCTGTCATTGGATTTTTTATTGGTGCATGAGGAGGTTCAAAATTATCATTCGATAGATTAGGTTTACTAAATTGCGCTACCCGAATTAGTGGTGATTCTTGACTTTGAGTATTATAAAACCAGATGGCGTACGATAGTGTCGATATACCTATCAAGAGAATAATAGTGGACGAAGCCTGCCAAGAAATCCCCCGGCTGCCATTGGACTTTGACCGTTCTTTTTTAAGGTCTGTTTCTATTTTCTTTCGACTATTTAAATCGGAAACCATTTCATTAACAATATTCACAAATAACCACCGAAAAAAGCGATGGCTAAAACAACATTAATACAGGCCCAGGCTGAGAGTGTAAAATATAATTTTTTATTTTCTGGTTTCTCGGTTTCTTTGTCTTGCTCACTAAATGCCGTGTTTACATAGTGATGGGTTATTGTTCTCAGTCCATTGCCATAAGCAACTAATAATGATTTGTAAGCAAGTTTATTGATCGCAGATGGGTTTCCATCAGAGCATTTATACAGTTGTTTTAATGCGCTTGGTGTGAACTGAGGCTCGTCATGTTTTTCATGCGATTGAATGCAAGAGGATACATAATTACCAATTTCATTCTTGTTGATATTTTTTAACGTATCTGAAAATCGAATATTGTTTTTCATTGATGATAGTCGTTGATGGTCAAGTCGTTGGTCAAGTTCATTTGCACCAGAGATTATAAACTGTAACAAAGCACGGTTGGGTGTTGACCAACTACTAATTTTATCAATAATGAGGAGAGTATCGTTTGATAAGTTATGCGCATCATCTATCCAGACGAGAATATTTGCCTCTGTTTGTGCATAATGCTCATGCAATGTAAATCGTAAAAAACGCATTAGCTGTTCAATGGTGGCATCAATAGGGTATGCGAGGCCAAATTCATCAATGATTTGACAAAGCAAATCTCTAGACGATATTTTTGGGTTAAGTATCCTAACCGGATAGTGCTGATGATCAATGGAAGACAAAACATCATTAATCAGTAATGTTTTTCCTACGCCAACGTTGCCAGTAATCTTAAGTAATTTTTCACCAGATGAAATACCAAAAAGCAAAGTGTTTTTTGCGTGTTTATAATTTTCGTGGGTATAAATATGTGTTTTTTTGGGTGTTAGCGTAAAGGGAGTTTTATGCATGCTAAAAAAACTGGCGCAGTCAAAACCAAAATTTGGAATGGGCGCAAGTTCTGTGGACATTGGTTTTTTATCAATTAGATTGTTCATTTTAATTCCCTTTACTCATTTTTTCTTTTCTGGTGTTTACGCTTATTCTCTTAGTTCACTGAAACGCATCATGGTAGAGGTTGCGTCATTACTCCAGGCGGTGCTATTTTTGACTAGCGTTGGTTTAACCAATACAACGAGTTCTTTTTTAACACGGGAGGCTTTTTTGTGTTTGAAAAGACTTCCAATTAAAGGCAGGTTTCCTAGCAATGGAACTGAAGCCTCAGCATCAACTGATGACAGTTTCATGAGGCCTCCAACAACAATTATCTGTCCGCTTTTTGCTCTCACAACGGTGTCGGTTTCACGAACAGTGCTGGCCGCTAAAGGTAGGTCAAACCCCTTGCCATCAATGGTAAAGCTTTTGCTTCTTTGGTTTACATCACTCACTGTTGGATGAAGGTGAAGCATAATGTTGCCGTCTTTATCAATTTGCGGCGTAACATCTAAAGCAATACCCGAAAAAAACGGTGTTAATGTGACGCTGGGTGATGTTTTTGTTTCTGCA
>JAOTSL010000188.1 GCA_029864945.1 Gammaproteobacteria bacterium | reverse complement strand
ACGAGGTCAGAAAAGTCTTCAAACAAGTGTTGAATAAGGCGAGACTGACTCTTGCGCGACAAATCTTTATCCATGACTATATGCGTAAAAACGCGTAGCCGTTCAAGATAGCTTTGAACTAATGATTCTGTTTGGTGTGCCAAGTTCAATGCCATGACAGATGTTAGATCATATATATACGTCGTTTTATCAGTATGAAATAATTTGGTCATGCTAATAGTGATAGAACCAATTGCTATTGAGACAACAAGCATTAAGCCAACTAATATTTTAAATCGAAGGGGAAATCGTAGATTCATTTTCGCTAATCTTTCCATAGACTCGTGAGCTTCGATAAGTAATATTACCAAGTGAATCGACTGCTTCAATCACTATAATATTACTTCCACTATTTATATTAAGGTCGTGTGAAAAATCTCCGTTTATTTCGACATTAATTGGTTTTCCATTAATCAGTATTGTTGCACCAGGTTCGGTTTTCCCCATTAGATAAAATTGACTGATTGTCATGATTTCGGGTGGAAATTTGACACTTAATTCAGGAGGTGTCTGATCTCGAACTATATTTAATACTCGTTCTTCACTATATTTGTTATCAGCTCCGTCTGTGATCAATTTGACGCGCCAATAATATACACCTTCTTTTAGGTTTGCATGTGTGATATGGGTTTCAGATAATTCGACCTCATCGATCATCGTCATAAAGCTTTTATCCATTGCTAATTCAAATTTGAATTTTGCATCAACCTGGTTATGGCGCCATTCAAAGCGTATCAAAGGTGGCAAATCACGGTAGAAGAACTTGCTTTCAGAAACTGGAAAAACTGCTTTTGGTGGATTCGATATTTTTTTCTGAGATTTTTCCGGTGTTTTTATCTGGTCATTAAAAAGCATTTCCATCGTTTCAAGAATTCCGATAACTTGTGTTTCTCCATTTGATATAACCTCTGCTGATCCTTTTAAAACGGTTAGCTGTGCATCATGTGTTTTTGGATCTACCTCAATTTTGAATTCAGTATCATTTTTATGTTCTTCATCAAGCTGAATTTTGGCAGTACTCCCATTTACCGTTATTTCATATGACGTAATTCCTTTCTTTTTATTTTTTTGAGACGCTAACCTTCCTCTTAGTTGCCCATCAATAAGTGTGAGTACCGTGCGACGATGATTAGAAAAAAGACTATCGTCTATTTGCTTAATTATGATAAGCGTGTTCTCTCCCAAAATAAGCGTGTCGTTATTGAAAAAACTGAGTTCAGCACCTGATCGACTAAGTGTTTGAACTGCGTCTTGATTAAAAAGCTGCATTCCCTTATCAGCATCTTGCCAAGCGACTCCACCAGCGGGTTTATAAAATACTGTTTTATTGATTTGAGTCAAAACAGCGGCACTGTTTGTACCTAAACCGCCTCCCTCACTTAACCAGCTTTTTTCACCAAAAGGAAATGCAGACAATAATGCATTTTTTTTGCCGAGAAAGTCAGCAAGCGTAGGTCCAGAGGGAATAACCATCTGAATTGAAAAAACAATTAGTAAACTGAAAACAGACACTAGAGAAAACACAGTAAAGGCTTCTGCCAACCATGCTGTAGTGTTCTTATGAAGTTCCGAATTCATTGGCTCTGTTCATCATTTATCAATGTGTTATCTCTTATATCGTGAAAAAAGCGATATTTCTTTAATTTTGTGTTTTTCTTTGTGGTTATAGCCGCTTAATTAATCAGGTTATAATTGGAATTGTTCGAGTGATAATACGTAAGTGTTTGATAAGAATTAACTAAAAATCTATAAGTTAGGGTGTGGTTATAACCTGATGGGGCTCCCACCAAAACCGCTCACTCGACGATTGAGAAGCTTTAATGTAATAAAAAGGTGATGCTCCAAGTTATAGAAGTTGACATATTTGCTAGGGGATTGCGCGTTTAACGGCGTTCGACATGTATTCCATCTTTCTCTTTGTATTGAGCTATACCTAATGTCTGATGGTGGATTAAATCTTACCTGATTGGTAAACCCATGCTTAACAACATACAATGCGTTAGCGCTGGCTTGTCCTTAGCGATTATTCTCATTCTTTCACACCCTATTTAAGGCATATTAATCACACTACCAGCTCTGTATTTAAACAAGCGTGAAGAAAAGCGCCTTCTCGCAGGACATCTTTGGGTTTTTAGCAATGAAATTGATACAAAACGTTCAGCACTCAAAGATTTTACCCCGGGAGATTGCGTAAATATTGTCAGTTCCAGTGGAAAGGTATTGGGTAGCGCCTATGTCAATCCTCATTCACTTATCGCTGCAAGAAAATACAGTGATCAGGCTGATAAAGCTTTTGACCTTCATTTTATTAAGGGACGAATTCAAGATGCACTTGCGCTGCGTGAGCAAATGTTTGATAAGCCATATTATCGTCTTATATTTTCAGAGGGCGACTTTCTTCCTGGTCTGATAATCGATCGCTTTGATGATACATTTGTGTTGCAACTCAACACGGCAGGTGTTGATCGTATTCAAGATATGATAATTGCAGTGCTTGAAGAAATGTTTAATCCGACGAATATTGTGTTACGAAATAGCACAGGGAGCCGTCAGTTAGAGAATTTGCCGAAATCTGTTTCTATCGCTAAAGGTGATTTGTCTGCCCCTGTTTATTGTGAAGAAAATGATACGCGTTTTTTGATTGATGTAATGCATGGCCAAAAAACCGGCTGGTTCTATGATCAGCGGTTTAATCGAAAAAACACACTTGATTATGTAAAAGATAAAACCGTATTAGATGTATTTAGTTATTCTGGTAGCTGGGCAGTGTCTGCGGCTAAGTGTGGCGCGCAATCAGTAACTGCAATTGATATTTCGCAACCAGCACTCGATAGTTTGATCGCAAATGCCAAGGAAAATCAGGTTGAAGGAAAAGTTACCGCGATTTGTGATGATGCCTTCAATGCTATGCGAGAGCTAAAAAAGGCTGGAACACAATACGATGTCGTTATTATTGACCCACCTGCATTTATTAAACGTAAAAAAGATTTGAAAGAAGGTCTGCAGGCTTACCAGCGTGCTAATCAGATAGCCATGAGCCTAGTGAAACGTGGAGGATTATTTATTTCCAGTTCCTGCTCTTATCACATGTCGTTAAGCAATTTACAAAACGCCTTGTTGAGATCAAGTCGAGGCATAAAACGTCCATTGCAAATTATCCAATATGGTGGACAGGGACCGGATCACCCAATTCATCCCGCCATTGAAGAAACGAATTATTTGAAGACGATATTTGCCCGGGTACTTTGATAAGTATAGGCAAAGAGTTTCGGGCAAACTTGGTCTTATTTTTTAAATGCGCTTTATGGTCTATTGATTGATACTCAGCGTTTAAGCGAGCTTTGTTCATTCGCGGGGTAAATACTATGACGGTGTATAAAGGCATTACCTATATCTAGGTGAACAATATCAGTATTTTTCTGCGATACGGTTAATTTTTGTTCTCTATTTTCATTGCTCTAATCAAATTTTTAAATGAGTTATAAAACTTCATTTGTACGATTAATAAATATATGTATATTACCCTAAAAAAATAGACGGAACTCCTATGATGGGTTATAAAGGTGGGCTCAATTTTTTAGTGACGCAGAAAAATACTATTTAATAAAATTGGTTAATAACCATACTGCGTCCGATTAAATATTGAACGTAAAACTAACATACACAGCACCGATGTAAAAAGGGAGAATTTAATGAAATTAGGTAGTATTAGTCTAGCAATAGCTATGGGGTTATTTTCCATTACGGGAATGGCCAGTGGTTCACATGATTCACATAGCTCACATGATTCAATGAGTGCGAAAGCATGTGAAGGTTTTGGTCCGCAAACACCACGTGATATTGATAACGTTGCGGGTGAAAACAAACGTATTTTTAATTCTGCACCAGCTGCTTCTGAGTTGAATTTATGTAATATCCATTTTCATAATAATGCTGAGCATAAGGCAAAAGATTTCTCAATTCTTGCTAAAGAAAAGCATGGCGATAGCCATG
Source organism: Gammaproteobacteria bacterium (assembly GCA_029864945.1). Taxonomy (GTDB): domain Bacteria; phylum Pseudomonadota; class Gammaproteobacteria; order S012-40; family S012-40; genus CALZJE01. The sequence goes on along the minus strand of JAOTSL010000188.1, from coordinate 2,527 downwards.
GCGGTCACGCTTCTGGTGGTGGTTACCAATGTGGTATGAGCAAGTCATTGTCTGCTGCTGAATTGAAAGCGCCAAAGACTGAGATTTGCAAAGGTTTAGTACCAGGTGACACTATCGAAGTGCATTGGGTTCATACATCTTGTGATATCAAACCTGGTAAAGGCTTGGGATCATGCGTGTCTGCCGCCTGTGCAAACCCTGATTTACGCGTAGAAACTCAAGTTTTTACCGTAGTTAATGATTCGTCAGCATTAAACTTCAATGACATGACTTATGATGGAAACATGGTGAAAGGGTTGCATCAGGCTAAAGTATTGCCAACTAAAACGGGTAAGCCGATTGAATTTTTGGGATCAACCACTGGCCCTTCTTTCACTGAACAAAGCTGTTCTCCTTATCAGGTTACCTGGAGTGTTCGACCAAAATGCGCCAAAGTTGATATCAATAGCCTTGGTGAATGGTGTAAAGGTAATGCGTTTAAAGAAGATCATGCACACGGTGTGAGAAAGCTTGTAACCAATCCTAAGTTGTTGTCTAACATTAATTAATTTTAATATTTTGCGAAGAAGTTCTTCGCTGATATTAAAGTAATTAATTAGAGGTTGGCTACGTATGTAGCCAACCTTTTTTTATGCTGTTTACATCAGATTATGCAGTTTGTTAGTACAATTATACAAAATAACTGCTCTCAAGTTCTTTGGCGGGTAACGGTTTGCTAAAATGAAATCCCTGTCCTTCAAGGCATTTATATTCTTGAAGCCATCGACAAAAGATTTAAGTTGTCTCCGTTAGGAATAGCCTATTCCAAATCATCAAATTTATTACTAGCTAACGAACTTGAGTAAGTACTTTCATTGCATAATCAATATTTCTGATAACGGTTACTTCATTTACTGGCCAGTCACCAATAGGTGCAATTAAATCGCTTTTTTCAGTAATGAGTATAAAACTATCGGGCGGAATATATTCTAGTTCAGGGTTAAGTTATCGAATAAATGCTTTAGACCTAGAATTTTTATCAGGGAGTAGATTTTTTTTTTGTTTATAAAGTAATCCAAGCTCTTCACTATCAGTAGCGCGTCCAAATTGATGTTTAATCGTTATCTTAACGGCAAGCTTATTGATCCGAACTTTGCTAATAAACTGATAGTCATTTCGAGCTTAGTTTAGACGGGGAGTAGTGACATAATAACGACCTATTTTAGTATGGTATAGCCAAAATAATTTAAGCATCATTTTTATTATGTTTTTGTTGATGTGTTTTGTTAAAAACTCGTTTTAGTCGAGTGGAATACATCAATATATTGAAGAGAAAATCATTAATTTAGTTAATGTAATGCATTCAAGTAGGCGAATTAAAATTTAGCACACCGCATGGAGTTCTTCGTGTCAAAATACCACTCTATTTTTTATCGTTATGAATTCTACCGCTGTGCACTTCTTTTTCTAAATGGGTAATTTATTCGTTTAACGGTAAAGATACCCAGTTTAGTTGTCGACATAAACTAAATGGAAGAAGCCTTTTGAAATTACGTAATTTAAATATTAAGTGAACTAACTTTGGCTCCATTATTAATTAGCAATTAAACCGATACAAAATATTTAACACTATTATATTAATGAATAAATCAACTGACAATATTAAAGACTCAACCTCGGGGGTGAAATTCACATCTCTTAGTCGCGGGCTTATACTGTGGTTTTTATTACTTTCGTTATTACCATTGTCGATCGTCTCTTTAGTCGGCTACCAAAATGCCAGTATTAGTCTCACTAAAACTGCGGTTGAAAAGCTGGAGCAATCATCTAATTTGAGTCTTCGTTATCTTAAAAACTGGTTTGAGTATCGATTTATGGATCTCAAAACTCAGTCTAAATCCGATGCAAATATCACGTTATTGTCACGATTAATTGAAGGGTATAAAGGAAGTGGTGAATCTCTTGCGGAATATGTAAAAAGTAGTGGTTGGGAAACCCTTACGAAAGATGGTGACGCAGATCTAGTCACTTTTAGTCGAGATTACGATTATGTTTATGACGTATTTTTGATTGATAAAAATGGCAATATATTTTATTCAGTTCTGGGTGAGATGGATTTAGGTACCAACCTTTTCAAAGGGTTTTTTTCTGATACGTTATTTTCTGAAGGGATGAAAAAATCGATTACAACAGGGCAGATGACGTTTTCTGACCTGGAACGGTATGCCCCATCTAACAATATGATAACTGGTTTTCTCTCTTCCCCTATGTTCGATGAGGCTGGAAATATACTTGGGGTTATCTCTATTCAGGTTCGTATTGATCGGGTTTTAAATATTCTAGAAAGTGACGTGAAAAAAGACAGTTCATTAGTGCATTATCTGGTGGGTGAAGATGGCAGGTTACGTACAATTTTTAGAGGTGATCGTGATGAAATTCTCAATAAGGAGATTGAAACTAAGCAATTTCGCTTGTGGAAAAATGAACATTTTACGAATCATATTAAGTCCGGATGGCATGAGTTAGGTAGTCATGAGGAAGTTGTTTT
>JAOTSL010000187.1 GCA_029864945.1 Gammaproteobacteria bacterium | reverse complement strand
AGCTGCGATTTGACGTAAAGGCTCTTCCATTGAACGACGTAGAATTGTGATTCCAACGTCCTGGTCATGGTTGTCACCTTTTAAGTCACGGATAGCAAGCTCTGCACGAACAAGTGCAACACCACCGCCAGCTACTACGCCTTCTTCAACCGCTGCACGAGTTGCATGTAATGCATCTTCAACGCGAGCTTTCTTTTCTTTCATTTCAATTTCGCTGCCTGCGCCAACTTTAATGACAGCAACGCCGCCAGCTAGTTTAGCAACACGCTCTTGCAATTTTTCTTTATCGTAATCAGAAGATGCTTCTTCGATTTGAGCACGGATTTGAGTAACGCGTGTTTCGATATCAGCGTGAACGCCGGTGCCGTCGATAATGGTAGTTGCTTCTTTAGTGATAATGATTTTCTTCGCAGAACCCATTTCTTCTAAAGTTGCTTTCTCAAGGCTCATTCCAACTTCTTCAGAAATAACCTGTCCACCAGTTAGTACAGCGATGTCTTGTAACATTGCTTTACGACGATCACCAAAACCAGGTGCTTTAACAGCACAAACTTTAACGATGCCGCGAATGCTGTTAACAACCAATGTTGCCAATGCTTCACCATCAACGTCTTCAGAGATGATCAGTAATGGCTTGCCTGATTTAGCAACTGCTTCCAAAACTGGAAGTAACTCACGAATGTTAGATACTTTCTTGTCGTATAACAAAATGAAAGGCTCATCTAATTCAGCAGTCATATTAGCCTGGTTGTTTACGAAGTAAGGAGACAGGTAACCACGATCAAACTGCATGCCTTCAACAACGTCAAGTTCGTTCTCAAAACCAGAACCTTCTTCAACAGTAATAACGCCTTCTTTACCAACTTTGCCCATTGCTTCTGCAATGATGCCACCGATGTTTTCATCAGAGTTAGCTGAAATTGTTCCAACTTGAGCGATAGCAGCATCGTCAGTACAAGGCTTAGACATTGCTTCTAGTTCAGTAACAGCTGATTTAACAGCCTTGTCTATTCCACGCTTAAGGTCCATTGGGTTCATGCCCGCAGCGACGGCTTTCATGCCTTCGTTTACGATAGACTGAGCCAAAACTGTAGCAGTAGTAGTTCCGTCACCAGCAGTATCAGAAGTTTGTGAAGACACTTCCTTAACCATTTGTGCGCCATGTTTTCGAATTTGTCTTCTAACTCAATTTCTTTAGCAACAGAAACACCATCTTTAGTGATGGTAGGTGCGCCGAAAGACTTGTCTAAAACAACGTTACGACCTTTAGGGCCTAAAGTTACTTTTACTGCATTTGCAAGAATGTTGACGCCGGCAATCATGCGTTGTCTTGCGTCGTCGCTGAAGCGTACTTCTTTAGCTGACATAAATATTACCTCTATATAGTGTGTTAAATATGATTTTAAAAAATTCTGGAAAGTGACTTAGCTTAAACAGCTAACAGGTCATCTTCTTTCATAATCATTAGCTCTTCACCGTCAATTTTAACGATGGTACCGGCGTATTTGCCGAAGATGACTTTATCGCCAACTTTCACGTCAAGTGCACGAAATTCACCATTGTCTAATGGTTTGCCACGGCCAATAGCGATAACTTCGCCTTGCTCTGGTTTCTCTGCTGCTGCATCAGGAATAACAATTCCACCTGGTGAAGTGCGTTCTTCTTCTACTCTACGGACGACTACACGGTCCAGTAATGGTTGAATGCTCATGTGAATGAATCTCCTTTGGTTTTCAATCATTAAATAAAAATCTTTTCTTGAACGAGGCCGCGCAGATGGAAAGCTAGGGGCTGAGTCTGGCTATTAGCACTCGTTCACTGTGAGTGCTAATAATAGTGGCGAATTATTGAGTTTCAAGGGGGTGAGGATAAAAAACTTAATGAAATTTTGCTTTAGATGAGGGCTAATATGTAAAAACCGCACTATATAATAGGTGTGCGTTATAACTGATTGAAAATAATGATATTTATATGCCGCAGTCTTGTCTGTTCAGCTAGTGTTTTCATTAGGATAAATGGTTAAATTTATTCCGGCAGCGACCATCGTTGGTTTTGAGGGGCTCTTGCCGATTTATTTTAATAAATGTCTACCGTGAAATTTCAGGTGCTCGCCAATAAACGATGAAATAAAGTGATAGCTATGGTCATATCTCGTTTGCATCCGAATTTGTGCGGGATAGTTTTTTGATTCGCACGCTGCTTTAAAGTGTTCGGTAAATAATTGTTCTGCGAAAAATTCGTCATCAGTCCCCTGGTCAATGAGTGTTGGCAGTTCATCTGATCCATGTTCGATTAAACAGCTTGCATCATATTCATTCCACGCTTCACTTTTGTCACCAAGATACGCTTTAAATATATTTCTGCCCCAGCTACAGGCTGTCGGGTGACAAATGGGTGCAAAGGCCGAAACACTTTTGTACATGCCTGGATTCTTCAGCGCACAAATCAATGCTCCATGGCCACCCATTGAATGGCCGGTAATTGATTTATTATCAGCCAAAACAGGAAAGTTTTTTTCGATAAGTGCTGGCAGTTCACTCACCACATAATCATACATGTGATAATTTTTTGCCCAGGGCATTTGCGTAGCGTTAACGTAAAAACCTGCACCCTGACCAAGATCGTATCTGTCTTTAGCGTCAGGTACATTGTCGCCGCGTGGGCTAGTATCTGGAATAACTAAAGCCAGTCCCAGCTCAGACGCATATCGTTGAGCGCCTGCTTTGGTGCGAAAATTATCATCAGTACAGGTCAAGCCAGATAGCCAGTAAACAACAGGCACTTTTTTAGTTTCTGCTATCGGTGGTAAATAAACAGAAAACGTCATTTCACAATGGCAAGTTTCAGATGGATGTGTAAAGCGTTTTAGCCAGCCGCCAAACTCTTTGACCTGTTCTATTTGTTTCATCTATGTTTGTGCCTTAAAAAGTGCTACGTATCAAAAAAGCTGTCAATTAAAAAATAATGACGGAGCGAATGCTTTTACCTTCGTGCATGTAATCAAAGGCTTTGTTGATGTCTTCTAATGGCAGATTGAAGGTAATTAAATCGTCAAGATTAATTTCTCCACTCATGTATCGATCAACGTAACCGGGTAATTCGGTTCGGCCTTTTACTCCACCGAAAGCAGTGCCTTTCCAAGTGCGGCCAACAACTAACTGAAACGGCCGGGTGTGAATTTCTTTGCCTGCACCGGCAACGCCAATGATAGTAGAAACACCCCAGCCCATGTGGCAGCATTCAAGTGCTTCACGCATCACATCTACATTGCCAATACACTCAAAGGAATAATCAACGCCGCCGTTAGTCATTTCAATAACGGCTTCTGTTACGCTAACTGACAATGTGTTTGGGTTGATGAAATCAGTGGCACCTAAAGCTTTGGCCATTTCAAATTTATCTGGATTAGTGTCAATGGCAATAATGCGTCCGGCCTTTGCCATAACTGCGCCTTGAACAACGGACAAACCAATTCCACCTAAACCAAATACGGCAACGCTTGCGCCTGCTTCCACTTTTGCAGTGTTCAGCACAGCACCAATTCCGGTTGTTACGCCGCAACCAAGTAAGCACACTTTCTCCAATGGGGCCGCTTTATTTATTTTAGCCAGCGCAATTTCAGGCACGACTGTGTATTCAGAAAATGTGGAGCAGCCCATGTAGTGATAAATTGGTTTTCCATTGAGCGAAAATCGACGGGTATTGTCGGGCATGAAGCCTGTCCAGACTGTATCTGCTATTGATTGGCAAAGATTTGTTTTAGGGGAGTGGCAATACTCGCATTCGCCACATTCTGGAATATATAAAGGAATAACATGATCGCCAACTTTTAAGTCTTTAACGCCTGGTCCGCACTCAACAACTTCGCAGCCGCCTTCATGACCTAATACTACAGGGAATACGCCTTCAGGGTCTTCGCCGGACAAAGTAAATGCATCTGTGTGACAAACTCCCGATGCTATTACCTTTAATAAAACTTCGCCTTCTTTAGGGCCTTCGACGTCAATTTCTTCAATCTCAAGCGGACGATTAGGTCCCCATGCAACAGCGGCGCGTGCTTTCATCACAATTCCTTTGTCTTATATTTTGCTATTTGTTTTCAGCGAGCTCTTTCTAATGGCGTGAAGAATAACGTGAAATAGTGCTGACTACAAATGCGTAAAAAGTAAGGTTGAAAAATGATTAACGCTGAAAAGCGTTTGGATTAGCGAGAAAAGTATCAATAGTTGCTTTAGCTGATTCTTGCGAATAATCAACCTGCTGAAGCAGTTTTGCCATGGTGGATGCATCGCTGGATTTTACCGCTTGAGAAAATTGATTAGTTATACCAGCTTGATTCAAACGTTCGGTAAGAGAAAGACCAAAGAAGTTATTTTTTGACATGAGTTTGTACTCCGTGTTTAAGGTTTAAATGATGAAAATGATCGGTTTGCAGAAGGATGGTCTCGATTAAACCCTTACAAACCTCTTTACTCATTTTTTCACTATTTTTAAGCCCTGTATTGGAGTGCTCAGTCCGTAACCCACTTTTTAGTGCGGGCTGCAAAAATGATAGTATTAATTTTCATGTTTTGCAACTGATCAATAAAAGGACTGATAATGAAAATAACGAGGGTGATAATACTCTTTTGGATGTGCATTCCATCGTCATTTGCAAATGATGCGGTGGAAGCTGTTGCCGCTGTTCTTGATGTTGCAATAAAAGAACACATAGATAGCTCTCAGGTTGAAGTTGGGCTAGGGACCGCAGTGATGACGAGTCAGATTTCTCCAGAGCTTCATCTGGGCGTTAATAATTATTTTTTACAGCGTTATAAAATGGGAATAGCTGTTGATGTTCCCATTCCAGGCAATAGCGATACACCTAATATTAATATCGGTGTTATTGCTGGTGTTAAAAAATTCAACCCTCTATTGGGTCGCCACTTTTACAATCTGACGCTTGGTGCAAGTATGTTCGATAATTTCAACGGCTTATATATTGAACCCTCAATATCCTTTCGGTTGAAAGAATCTTCAGCGGTGAAATATTTTTGGATTATGCATACCTTTGGCGTTAATGCATCAGTGGCATATAGGCGTACAGTTGTCGAAAGTCAGTTGGATTCATCTCCGAATGCTAATGCAGTTTTGTTTAGAGTGAATGTGTTTATGGGGCAGAGGGGACGGAAGTATTGATGGGGTTTGTTCGGTGAAGTCTAGGTTTAATTGAATGCCTCAAGACTGCTCAATATAACAAGAAATATCATTGATGATGCGCCAATCAGATATGAATAATACAATATTCTTGCAAGACGCCTATCAAAATTATTTGTATGTGCACGCAATAAATCAGCATTAGCGTGTAAATAAGATGTTGGTGAGTTTTTAGTTTTATTTGTAATAAAACGAGGAAGTGACAAGGCTTGGGCGATATTAAGAATATTCCACCCACTTATAAACTCGAATCCAAGGGCCTCTTTTGTCAGTGGATTTTTTTTAGCTTTCGAACCGTTGTCCATGCGAAAGTGAGAAATAAGAACGCTGTCAAAAAAATAATGGAAAAAGATATGGCAAACATTTTTGTTTCAAGCGTCATAGGTGTTTTAACTTTTCGATAATATCATCGTAAACTTTGCCAATAACATTATTTTTCAATGCGCTGATTGCTTAGTTGAAAAAACCAAGTGATTTCAAGATTATTAATGTAATCATTGATAAACCAGCAATAGAGTAAGTTATATAAAATAGCCTGGCCAAAAGTCTGTCGAATTTATTTGTATGAAGATATAGTAAATCAGAATCAGCATGTAAAAACGAAAGAATGGTTCCTTTAAGTTTGTTGGTGATAACGCGCGGTAATGACAATGCTTGGGCTGCGTTGAGGGTATTCCAGCCACTGACATACTCAAATCCTAATGCATCTTTTGTTTCGGGATTTTTTTTGAGTTTTCGAACGGTTATCCAGCTAAATAATAAAAACAAAATTGCCGACACAAAAGCCATACCCGCACTTATGCCAAGCAAAAACGAGTATCTACTCATAATGATTTTATTGAATTTTGTATTGCATCATACCAATTGCCGCTATTATCTTTTAACTCTGAATTCGCATAAATTGATGCGGAGGCTGATGCCCCGACCACAATAGCCCCTCCGATAATTAAACCAACCCATCCAATGGGGGTTGCTACCAAAGTGAATGTTAGGGCGCTAACCCCCCAGCTTGCGACTAAAGATCCAGTTACCGTGCTTCCGGTAAAACTCAATGACTCAATAAACATCTCCCTCTCCCAATTCCCACCAGCCCGGTAGCTATTATGTATCTTGCCAATCCTATCCGCAAAATCAATCACTACAAGCCCGGTTCCCAAATTTCGGGCATGTTTAGAAAAATTCACCAAATCATGCGCCTGCGCCTGACTTGTTACATGAAGTTTAGCTGCATTTCGTCCATGCCTGGCGATATTTGTTGCTCGGGTGGGGTTTGTTAATGGGGTCCCCTTTCTTGCTTTGGTGTGGTTTGTTATGACGCCCATCTCTAACTGAAACTTATGCTGCATTTCCTCAAAAGCCCGAAA
>JAOTSL010000018.1 GCA_029864945.1 Gammaproteobacteria bacterium | reverse complement strand
TACAATTCAAAGCGACAAATAAACGGGTGCTTGTACACGCCCCCTGCACCGAAAAAAACGCACTGAAAGAACGGGGCAGCGTGGAACAGTTACTGTCTCACTTACCCAATACAGAAATTATTTCCCTGAAAGAGAGCACCGGCTGTTGCGGTGCCGCTGGTGATTACATGATTAACAATGCATCTATGGCGAACAAAATTCGCCTCCCATTAATTAGTGATATCGAGACTATTAACCCCGACATTATTGTCACCAGCAACTACACTTGTGGCATTCACATAAAAAATGGCCTTCTTGAAAAAAATCTGGACATTCCAGTACTGCATCCGATAAGGTTACTTTTAAAATACATCTCTCTGTAGCAATAAATGAGTAACAAAATTCCTTCGATAAATATGGAAACACACAAATGAGCGCTCGCCGATTTTCTCCCCTTGACAACATTATTATGAACATCGACCAGGGAGTACGTACCGTTTTTGGGAAGCCGGACGTTACCGAAAGAGCCAATCCTGCCGACAAGTCTCCTGAAAATGAGATGAGTGAAGCCAACAAGAAACTATCTATCGGACTTATGCGTGTAAATCATTCAGGCGAAGTGGCTGCTCAAGCACTCTACCAGGGGCAAGCGCTAACAGCCCGTGACTCGGCAACGAAAGAGCAGATGCAGCGCTCAGCCCAGGAAGAATTTGATCACTTGGATTGGTGTGAAAAACGTGTCAAAGAATTAGGCGGACATACTAGCTACCTGAACCCATTATGGTATGCCGGCTCACTAACAATTGGTGCCATGGCTGGTGCAATCGGCGATAAGTGGAGCCTAGGGTTTGTTGTTGAAACTGAGAAACAAGTGGGCAAACACCTGGAAGAGCACCTTGGGCTATTACCTGGAAACGACGACAAAAGTCGTGCAGTACTAAAACAAATGGACATTGACGAGGCTGAACACGCCGTCAAAGCACAAAAAGCAGGGGCGGCTGAATTGCCGCCGCCAATAAAGACATTAATGAAACTTACCTCAAAGGCAATGACTAAAACGGCTTATCGAATCTAAGCCGTCGCAGCAACTATTTTGCCTTACACAATATTCCGGCCGGAGTAAATTTCCTGCATTTCGTGCTTCAGCTTTTGACGTATTATCTCCACATCTTGAGGCGGTAGATCTGCTTCAGCCAAACCGTAAAGATAATCATCCAGATTAAATTCTTTTAGCAGCATTTTTGTATGGAAGATGTTTTCCTGATAGACATTCACATCAACCATTTGATAGCTGTCTCTGGTATCTTCTGACAAAAAGTTTTGAATGGAGTTAATGGCGTGATCAATATAATGCTTCTTGCCTTGTACGTCTCGCGTAAAACCTCGAACACGGTAATCCATAATCACAATATCTGAATCAAAACTGTGGATTAAATAGTTCAGTGCACGCAATGGTGAAATTCGGCCACAGGTTGACACATCAATATCCGCCCTAAAAGTACTTATACCCTCGTGAGGATGGCTTTCAGGGTAAGTATGAACGGTAATGTGACTTTTATCGAGGTGCGCAACAACTGTTTCTGGCAGCGGGCCAGGCTCTTCCTGCATACCTTCTTCGATAACTTTCTGCGGCAAAACTGGCTCTTCTGAGATCAGCATGGTGACGCTAGCACCTTGCGGGTCATAATCCTGATGTGCGATATTGAGAATATTTGCACCGATAATCGAGGATACTTCTTTTAAAATATTCGTCAGACGTTCGGCGTTGTATTCTTCATCAATGTACGCTAGATATTCTTTCTGCTGTTTTTCAGAACGCGTATAGCTGATGTCATAAATATTAAAGCTTAGGGATTTAGTTAAATTATTAAATCCATGTAATTGTATTTTGGTGTCTAACGTTGGCATGACTTTAACTTATTGGTGGATGATAAATAATTTGCACCACAGTGCCATCAGGGTCATAGCAATAAAAACTGCGGGCGCCGTCTCGATGAGTTCGAGGCTCATTTCGAATGTTGACTTCGTTTGCTTTTAAAAATTCAAACCATTCATCAACTTGCTCATGCGTTTTAATAATAAAACCAATATGATCAAGCTTTTGGAACGCATCAATTGCGGCTTTTTGCGGAGCGCGATGTAACGCGAGATTATCGTTACCACCACAGAGATAAACATTATCTGCATCCGGGCGCCACTCGACACTCATACCAAGTAAGTCCACGTAAAACTTTTCTGTGGCTGCAAATTCATTAACAAATAATGCAACGTGACGCAGTCCAGCGGTTGGTTCTGGCCGTTTAATCATTGTCTTTTTCTAGCCTTATTTCATACGAATGTGTAATTTCGACAGAATGTGCCAGCATTATCGACGCTGAGCAATACTTTTCTGCAGATAATTTTACCGCACGTGCAACCTGAGCCTCTTTAACACCGGATTTGGCGGTCACAATAAAATTCATATTAATCTTTGTAAATACCTTAGGCACGGTTTCAGCGCGATCAGCGGAGAGCTCTACCTCGCAATTAGTAATTGGCTGACGAGATTTTTTTAGAATGGATACAACATCAAAAACAGAACAACCGCCCGCTCCCAACAACACCATTTCCATCGGTCGCAATCCAAGATTCAAACCACCAGCCTCGGGAGGGCCATCCATCACGACCGCGTGACCGCTTTCCGATTGTGCGAGAAACATCGCATTTTCTACCCACTTTACGCGCCCTTTCATCCTAATCTCCAGATGCAAAAGGCCGATATATTATCACATGGACACAGCGAATCCCAAAAGACAGTTTTAATTTTAACCATTTTCGCTTCTAGCCTTACTATAAACCAAGGAATAAATCATGCAGCAACCCATGTTGGCAGTAGATCATACAAAACAAGCTCATTCATTAATACCTAATGCCCGTGCGTTTTTAGAAAAAATCACGGATTTTAGTCACAAGCGCCACTACCCGGCAAAAAGCCTTATTATTTATGCCGGAGACACATCAGACGCTTTGTATTATATAAACGAAGGCTCTGTTGCAGTACTGATGAATGACGACGATGGCCATGAAATCGTGCTGGCTTACCTCAGTGAAGGTGACTTTTTTGGTGAAATGGGCCTTTTCGATGAAGAATCAGGGCGAAGCGCGTGGGTTAAAGCGAGAACAGATTGCAAGTTGTCGGAATTAAGTTATACCAAATTTCGTCAACTTGCTGAAAAAGAGCCAGATTTACTCTATTCACTAGCTGGTCAAATGGCAACACGCTTACGTAAAACAAGTCGTAAAGTTGGCGATTTGGCATTTATGGACGTAACAGGTCGAATCGCCCGTGCGTTGCTAGATTTAGCGAAAGAACCAGATGCCATTACTCATCCTGACGGTATGCAGATTCATATCACGAGACAGGAGATTGGTAAAATCGTTGGCTGCTCCCGAGAAATGGCTGGCAGAGTATTAAAAGAATTAGAAGAACGTAACCTAATTACAGCCACTGGCAAGACTATTGTTGTTTTTGGCACCCGTTAAAATAAAGCCTCTGATTATTCAGAGGCTTTATTTTTTGCTTTCAGGCAAATAAGAATTTTAATTCTTCGCCAGGGTCTTCTGCTCTCATAAAGGCTTCACCAACAAGAAAAGTAAGCACATTATTTTGCGTCATAACATGCACATCCTCCGGCGCCAGAATTCCGCTTTCCGTTACAATAATACGATCTGCCGGCACATCAACTAGAAGATCCAGCGTTGTTCCAAGACACACTTCAAATGTGCGCAAATTGCGATTATTAATACCAATCAGTCGCGTATTCAGCTTAAGAGCTCGCTCGAGTTCAGCGCCATCATGCACTTCCACAAGTACGTCCAGACCTAGCTCCTCGGCCAACTCAGAGAATTCTGACAACTGCTCGTCTGTTAGTGCTGAAACAATTAATAGAATACAGTCCGCCCCCATTAACCTAGCTTCATAAATTTGATATGGGTCGATCGTAAAATCTTTACGTAATACCGGCAGCTCACACGCGTTTCTCGCCTGCATTAAATAACTGTCAGCACCCTGAAAAAAGTCGACATCCGTTAACACTGACAAACAGGTCGCTCCGCCTTTTTCGTAAGACTTTGCAATTTCAGCTGGGTTGAAATTTTCGCGAATAACACCTTTGCTTGGAGATGCTTTTTTAATTTCGGCAATGACTGCCGGACGAAGATTGCTCATTCGCTCATCAATGGCATTTATAAAACCGCGCACTGGTAAGGCACCTGAAATCGCTTCTTTCATTTGAGATAAACTCACTTGCTTTGAGCGAAAGATAATTTCTTCTACTTTTCGGTCGAGTATTTTTTTTAGTATGTCTGGCGTATCGCTCACTGAATAAATCCTGTTTAAATATTTTGTGAAAATTGAATTAACTGCTCGAATTTGGCTTTAGCACTACCATCTGCAATAACTTCTTTGGCTTTTTCTACACCTTCCGCCAAAGAGCGCACTAAACCCGAGGTATAAATGGCCGCACCTGAGTTTAACAAAACAATATCCAGTGCTGCACCGGCTTTGTTATTCAGTACATTATTGATCATTGCCAGGCTTTGTTCCGCACCATCAACGGCAAGCTCAGCTAAACTTCCTTTTTGCAAACCAAAATCTTCTGGCTCAATAGTAAATGTTTTTACATTACCATTTTTTAACTCGGCTACATACGTTGCCGCGCCTATACTTATTTCATCCATGCCGTCGTCGGCATGCACAACCATCACATGCTCACTGCCTAGCCTTGCAAGCACACTTGCTAACGGCTCTACCCAGGCCTTATCAAAAACACCGATAACCTGATTAGGCGCTCCGGCGGGGTTTGTTAACGGGCCAAGCACATTAAAAATGGTTCGCACGCCCATCTCTTTTCTTGGGCCAATAGCGTGTTTCATAGCGCCATGATGCTTAGGCGCAAACATGAAACCAACACCCACTTCTTTTACACAGTTTGCAACTTGCGAGGAATCTAGATCTAGGTTTACACCTGCGGCTTCGAGCACATCTGCACTTCCTGATTTACTGGAAATAGAACGATTGCCATGTTTTGCGACTTTTGCACCGGCTGCAGCGGCGACCATTGCGCAACAGGTAGATATATTAAAGGTGTTTGCGCCATCACCACCAGTTCCGCAGGTATCAACCAGGTGAGGCCCTTTTACATCTACTTTTGCAGCAAGGGAGCGCATCACACTAACGGCAGCTGCAATCTCATCAACGGTTTCGCCTTTCATGCGTAAACCAATTAAAAAACCACCAATTTGAGAAGGCGTTGCTTCACCTGTCATAATGAGCTGCACCACGCTTGTCATTTCTTCTTCGCTTAAGTCGCGCTTGTCGACAACAGCGGCAATTGCCTGTTGTAAATCCATTATTCCTTCTCCCTTTAATCTATTCTGTGATGACCTTACGCTACCGCTTTTTCCGGTACTATCGTCGGTGACGGGGCATCCAAAAAATTCTGCAACAATTCATGCCCAAATTCAGACAAAATAGACTCCGGATGAAATTGAACGCCCTCTATCGGCAGCGTTTTGTGTCGCACACCCATAATTTCATCCATTTCGCCGTTTTCATTTTGAGTCCATGCGGTAATTTCCAGGCAATCAGGTAATTTATTCTTGTTTATCACCAGCGAATGGTAACGCGTTGCTGTATATGGATTTTTCAGACCAGAAAAAACGCCTTTATCACTGTGATAAATCGGAGAAGTTTTACCATGCATGATTTCATTTGCATGGACTATTTGACCGCCAAACGCCTGACCTATGCTCTGATGCCCCAAGCACACGCCAAGAAGCGGTATTTTACCGGCAAAATGGTTAATCGCATCTATAGATACCCCGGCTTCATTTGGTGTGCAAGGCCCCGGAGATATCATCAACCGCTCAGGTTTAAGCGCGACCATTTCTTCAACCGTTATTTGATCATTTCGATACACGCGTACATCTGCACCTAACTCGCCCAGATATTGGACCAAGTTATAGGTAAACGAGTCGTAATTATCGATCATCAACAACATGTGTAGTACTCTGCAATCAGTTTTAAGGGATGCAAGTTTATCATTGTCTAATTCGTTTAGCACCTGCCCGTAATACGCCAAACAAACCTTATAAAAAAATCATGAATTAAAGGCTTGAAATTCTAAATGAGAATCATTATCATTTAGATGATCGAAACACAAACAAAGGCCTTATAAAATGCATCGTATTTCACTAGTAGCATTAATCGCAATAATCAGCTTTCCAACATTCGCATTTGCGGGCGACGAGTTAATTATATACTCAGGTCGCAGCGATAATTTTATTAAACCTATCGTCAAAATATTTGAAGACCGAACCGACATAAAAGTCACGCTGCATGCAGCCGAATCCACTGCATTACTAAATAAGCTAAAACTTGAAGGTGACCGCACTGACGCCGATCTTTTCATAAGCAATGACGCTGGCAACCTTCAAAAAGGGGCGGAGCTTAGTCTATTTCAAGCAATACCAACGAACCTGGCATCTCAAATCCCCGCAAAAGATCGCTCTTCGGAAAATTTGTGGCTTGGCCTGTCAGCCCGAGCGCGAGTTTTGGTTGTTAACACAAACAGCCCAACAGCAAATAAGGTGAAATCTGTTTTTGACCTTGCTTTGCCTGAATATAAAAACAAAATAGCAATTACCTACGCCACCAACGGCAGCTTTATAGCGGGCACGACGGTATATATGCTGGCTAAAGGTGAAACCGAAACATTAAACTGGCTAAAAGGCCTGTCTGAAAATGCTGGTCGAAACGTCTTTAACAAACACAGTAAGGTCGTAAAAACTGTTGCGAATGGCGATGCAGATGTAGGCTTGGTTAATCACTATTATATTTACCGTCACCTAGCCAAACACCCAGATGCTCCAATTAAAATAATTTTACCGGATCAGAATAACGCTGATGTAGGTATTGCCTGGAATGTTGCTGGCGTCGCGCTGAGCAAATATTCTACAAACAGCAAGAATGCTTTGAAATTTATTGAGTTTTTGGTTTCACCTGAAGGGCAAAAAATGTTTGCTGAAGTGAATAAGGAATATCCAACGCGTAATGGCATTCCTACTGCACCAGAAATTCCTGAGCTGAATAAATTAAAAGTCGCCAATGTTCCTATGGAGCAATTAGGCAAAAACAGAAACAAAACCCTCGATTTAATCGATAAGTCAGGACTCCAATAAACATTGTTAGCTAAAGCCACTCGGTTATCCGCACTCTCGAATAACCAGTTCAGCTCACTTGGTAGCATTGCGGCGGTTATCGTCATACTGGCGATATTGCCGCTGCTCCATGTTGTAGCATATGGTCTTGATTTATCCGTTGATCAGTGGAAAGCACTCTGGAGCCATCGAATTCCAGGCTTGCTGCTTAACACGCTGACCCTGGCATTAATTGTCGCCATATTTAGTCTGATTTTAGGTGTTAGTAGTGCGTGGATAGTTGCCCGCAAATCTTTCGCTGGTCGTAAGGTCGCCATCTGGCTTCTTCTTCTGCCTCTTACCATTCCAACTTATGTTTTCGCTCACATTTACACATCGTTGCTGGATAGAGAAGGCTGGCTCGGCAAATTATGGCATTTTATTTTTGGAGCCAGCTCCTCTGTTCCGGATCTTTCAAATGTTTTTGGGGTTGCCTTTATACTTGCTTTAGCGGGCTTCTCTTATATTTTTCTGCTAGTTCGAACCTCTTTATCCCACTCCACACAAAGCCTGGAAGAAGCTGCACAAATTCAAGGAGCCGGTCCCCGTGAAATATTTCTCAAAATCAACCTGCCATTGATGCGACCTGCCATCGCTGCCGGACTGGCAGTGATTATTCTGCACGTATTATCTGATTTTGGCGCCGTCAGTATGCTTCGCTACCAAACATTTACCTTAAGCATTTACAATCAAATGAGTGGACGAATGGACTTTAACGCCGCGGCCGGCTTAAGCTTCATTCTCATTGCATTGAGCCTGTCATTCTTGGTGCTAGAACGATTTTTTCGCAAACGCCAACGATTTTTTTCCGGCGCTCAAACAAAAAAAGTTGAGCGCCAGCAAGCCTCCAGAAATCAGCAATTACTAATCTGGACATGGCTTGGATTAATCACCACGTTCAGTTTTTTACTACCGCTGGCCTGGATGGTCCACTTGAGCTTCGATGCTTGGCAGCAGGACTTAATCGATTCCGAATTTTGGCAATATTGTATTAACTCCGGCATTATTGCATTTGCCTCAGCAACCATCGCACTCGTTATCGCCTTTCCCATTGCGTTTTATCACGCTCGAAAACACAACCTGCTATCACAGACCTATTTGCATTTATCAAGCGTTGGTTTTGCCCTGCCCGGACCAGTCATCGCACTTGGCGTGCTTGCCTTTGTACTTGCGCAACTGCCTTTTATTTACGGCACGCTCGCAGCGCTTATTATCGCTATGGTTATTCGGTTTCTACCTTTAGCAATTCAGGCCCAGGAAGCATCTCTCCAACAACTAACGCCGTCCATAGAAGAAGCGGGCAGGGTGTTTGGCGCCGGCCCAATTGAAAACCTTCGTCGAGTAATTCTACCCATTGTCAGCGGCGGAATGGCCACTGCTTGGGTGCTTGTGTTTATTGACGCATTAAAAGAGCTTCCTGCAACATTAATATTGCGCCCCACTGGTTTTGATACCTTACCCGTCAGAATCTGGATTGAAGCAAGTGAAGAAATGCTCGAACTTGCAGCACCTGCTGCGCTGATGCTGGTAATTGGCACCTTGCCTGCTATCTGGATTATGCGTAAAAGCGAAAAAATGGGCCATTAATACATTGGCGCTTTACGGTGCTTGGGCTAAAATAGCCTATCTTTATAAAATGATGCCTAATAATTCCAATGAAATTTAAACTATTTTTTGCTTCACTCTCACTAATTCTTATCACCGCATGTACCGGCGATGCTTATACCGAACTGCAGCTATCGTCTGCCCGCGGCCAAACTGACATGATTAGCGTAATGTTAGACAACGGCGCAGACATAAACGACGCCAACAAACACGGCAAAACACCACTCATGCTCTCAGCTGGCAATGGACAATATGAAAGCACCAAGCTTCTTTTAGAGCGAAACGCCGCAATGGACGCACAAGACATTGACGGTATGACAGCTTTAATCATGGCATCATCCAGTGGCCACGATAAAATCATCAAATTGTTATTAGATAATGGTGCCAACGTCAATACAGAGAACAATTATGGGGCAACGGCCGTTACCAACGCCGCATTTTTTAATCATGCAAATGCGCTAGCTGCGTTACTGAATAGCAAAACCAAAGTAAACAGCGAAAGTAATGAAAACGCCCTACTTTTTTCGGCTGGCCTTGGCAATAACGAGATCATTAATTTACTGCTTAAATACGGTGTTGACGTAAATGCACGAGGCAAAAATGGTCGTACTCCGCTGATGGCGGCTGTTGAATTCAGTCACCCCGATACGGTTGCCCTTTTAATTAAGAATAATGCTGACCCCAAAGCAATTGATTCGGACGGAGACTCAGTTTTTCGCCTTGCAGAAGGAAATGGTAACAAGGCAGTTCTTGATATGATTAGCAAGGCAATAAAGTAGCATCAACAATGGTTATCAGCTTATATATCCCTGCGTCAAAACAGGGACTACACAACATCACTAATCGAGTGGAATCACAGGTACAAAAAGCAGGTTTTGATAGTGGCTTGTGCACTTTATTTATAAAGCATACTTCAGCCAGTCTAATTATTCAGGAAAATGCTGACCCTTCGGCCAAATGTGACCTAGAAGCATGGCTAAGCAGGCTTGTACCCGAAAACGATTCGCTATATACCCACACACATGAAGGTCCTGATGATATGCCAAGCCATATCAAAAGTATTTTGACATCAACTTCATTATCAGTCCCCGTTCAACATGGGAAACTGGCACTTGGTATCTGGCAGGGAATATATTTATGGGAGCACAGGCATTCTGGCGGAGAGCGTGAAATCGCCATTCATATAAGCAATTAAAAAAGGCGATTATAAAAATCGCCTTTTTTAATTGTGACTGATCCAGGCCCTTTCTTACCCCTCATACTCCGACTTCAAACGCTCAAGCTCCTGCTTAGTCGCAGGCAAAGGGATTTCCGGGTCAGTCCACCAAACGTCTGGCGATTTTTTGTGTGCGACACTGTGGCAGCGTTCACACGTCCAGAGTGGAAATGCAACTTTATCATGGCAACGACCGCAGTATTGTCCAGCAATAATCGCGTCCATACCTATTCCTGGGTTACCACCTTTTTGAGGGACAAAAATTGCCGGATGACAATTCGAGCAATCCAGCCAACGGGTATGTGCCAAATGAGGAAAACGCACCCATGGCATCTCACCCGTATTTTTAAACAACATATCCATATCCATTACATTCATGTCTTCCTCACCAGTTTGGCTCATTCGGGGATTAATCGTCCCGTCGTTTATCGCCTTTGCCCAATTTATTCCGCCCCTACGATCAACAGGGAAGTTAGCCATGGACTTTTCTGGTTCTTGCAAAGAATCTAACGCATCATTGGCTTTATCGTGAAGACCATCTTCCCGCAAAGAAACTAAAATTGGTTTGTTCACAAAAACGCGAGAATCTTTTTCTTCATACACACTGGTATTACCGATAACCGTATAATCTGCTCCGTTTCTAGCGCAAGAAACTAACATTACAAACAAACAGCTTACGGTGGAAACCCAGCATAATAACTTCCAAAATCTCATTACACCTCTCCCGTGCGTTGATATCTTGTGAAAATTGCAACACTTCAGGTTGCTAGATATTTATATTATTTTTTCTTTTTATTATTTTTAATTTTATATGGAACCAATCAGTCAAAAATACGAAAACAATTACACTTAAGGACGAGCCCCGGCAGCCTGTAAAATTTCAATTATTGCATTACTATTCTCAGTAAGAGATATCATAAACGCAGTGCGGCCATCGACAGCCATTAAATCATAATTAGCTTTATGCTCTAATAATAACTTAACCATATCAGCATCTTTCTGTAATGTAGCCCACATTAATGCTGACCAGCCCTCATCCGTTTGGGCATTAATATCAGCACCATTATCAAGCAGAAATTTTACCGTAGATAAATGCTTCTTTTGGGCAGCTCGGATCAAGGGGGTCCATTTACCGGAATCACGCGCCTCAATATTTGCGCCTTTTTTAAGTAATATTTTGGCTGCTTCATCTTTTCCATTACGGGCAGCATGCATAATAGCCGGCCACCCGTAATTATTAACTTCATTTATGTCAGCACCGGCAGCAAGTAAGCTCTCTATTTGAGCATTATCACCTTCTAAACTCGCTTTCATAAGCGATGTATTTCCATCACATGCGGACAAACAAAAAACAAAAAACACGATTAAATACAAACGCATAACCAAAACCAACTAATATTTACAATACGATAGCGCAATATAGCATGTATAAAGTGCCTGGGAAAATTAACATTCAATTGAATAAATAATTCTGTCGAAAACAAAAACGGCATCTAAAAAAGATGCCGTTTCACATAACTTAAAAGCAATTTAACAAAACTCAGATTAACATCCGATTAATCATAATTATGGCCTTAAGACCTGTAAATCTGACGTTTCTTCTACAGTTATTGAATCGAGTGTGGCTATGGCCCCTTTACGGTCCGCACTGACAGCACCAAAAAATACTTTAAACAGACCTGCTGTTGCTTCTTCTTCGGCATATTGCGCATTATAATCAAGCAATACAGCATCAAGCGCCAATTGCGCTGCATCTATTGCATCAAGGTCATTAGCAGCAATTGCTGAATCAAGCATATATTCCATCGCAATCTTAGCCTTAGCTAAGCGACGCATTCCACTTGACGTATTCCACATATCCTTCCTCAGGTGATGCGGCCCTGCAAAAGATAAACTATTCAACGGGTTCCCAAACTCAAAAAGCAACCTGTAATTAACATCATCTAAAGTCAACTTAACTGCAGTTAGTGCGCTTAAGCTATAGTTCAAATAAGGCGTTGGTATTTCCTGCAGTGCAACCGGATTAGGAGTAACTAAGCTATGCCCGGAAAATTCAAAATAACCGGAACCAAAGTATCTAGCCGAAAAATAAGCATACGAATCCCAGGAGTTATCGTTCCGCCCTAAAAGGTGACTCCCAACGGCAATAACTACACCCTGATTATTTAAATTAACATTACCATCTTCGGGTACTATAGCTTGTAAGCTAATCCCCCTATATGTAATTGTTAATTCGTTAGCAAAGAAATCGAGATCTGGATTAACCTTAGTTATAGCCCCACCATAAGGAGAATCACTAGTAGTCACAGTTAATAATCCATTGCCTGTGGTAACTGCTGTATTATAAAAACCGGAGCTACGACTCCTTAGCCAAGTCGGGGAGCTATCAGCTGTATTTATATAAGATACTTCAGCCTGATCAAATTCATCCACAAACACCACTGCGGCATTTGCTGCTGGCGCTACTATAAATGTAGTGAATATAGTTACTTTGGCTAGTTTAATTATTTTACTGATTTTCATAGCGTCCCCTTCCCGCACAATCTCCAGTAAAATTGCGCTTAGACATGGATGTTTTACGTTTTGGCTATAATCGATGCATTTAACTCAGAAGTATCTACCAAGATTCTTATTATTCAATTAATTACCAGCCCATACGTTACTTTTATTTCGATTCTTTATGACAAAACAACCGATAACACGAGTAAGCATATATCAATTGACATAAAAACACCAAGCAAAACAAGGACACGCTACATTGCAACCGAAGGAAATTATCTCAAAAACTTTTCACTCATTAACTTATGCCAATAACTATAACGAGTTAGCAGCACTTGATCATTATTAAGATTAAGCGACTCTGAATATGCCCCCGACTTCTCACCGATGTCACCTGATAACAAATAAAAAACGCCTTTTGCTGTAGCCTCCTGCTCTTGAGCTAGAACAACTTTACACCCCGACACACAGGATAACTTCTGGCAGAAGCTGAGACTCTTCGCCAATCCCCCGCCAAGGCGAATTTGTAGCACCTCACCGGATATATTTTGAATGCATTTTATATTTTCTGAAATTAGAAAAACAATACTTTCTAAAACAGAGACAAATTTTTCTTCGCTACTTACCTCTTTTGTAAAATTGCTCTCATACTCAGCGACCCAAAACGGTGACCCAATGCCGGAGATGGCATTTATAAAAAGAGGTGGATTATCAAATCGCTCACACCATTCATCCAAATGATGTTCATAGTCTGTAATATCTGATTGCTCGGCAAACCATCGCAATGCGCGGCCGGCTCCGTTAACCGTTCCCTCTATCACATAGTTGACTTTACTTACATCAGCATACGCAATACTTGCTAGTAATCTTTCATTCTCCAAGTCCGGCGCAGACTCACTAGTCTTTAATACAAACGCTCCCGTGCCTGCGTTAACAAATACTTCACTCTCTAATAATTTCCCTTCCGAATATATTACGGCAGACTGATCACCGGTACAAATAGCGAGCGGTATTACATGCCCATGGCGCACAATATTTCCATAATCATATTGTGTTAAAACGATATCAGGCAATATGTTATTTGGAATAGAAAACAGTTTTTGTAAACTGGTATCCCATTTCAATGACTTGTAATCCATCATTAATGTGCGCGATGCATTTGCCGGGTCAATTACAAACGGCTTTTCATCTAGCAGTTGAAATAAAATGTAACTTGCCATTGGCGCTATACACAAACCACCACTAACCAATGCGTCTTTTATGCTTGAAATATGATTCAAACACCAACGCATCTTCGTTGCACCATAATGAGGATTTAAATATAAACCTGTTACATCATGAATATATTGAGCGTGATTTTCATACTGAGAAATATCATTATGCGTTCGTCGGTCTTGCCAACTAATTATAGGGGAAAGCGGCTGTTCTGTTTTTTTGTCCCAGCATACAATACTGCTTCTTTGCGTTGCCAGGCCTGCTTTAGTAATTTTAAAATAATCCTCACCGAGAGTCTTCTGTACTTGATCAATTACAGAATAAACTGATGCCATTAACTCTATCGGATCATGTTCTACTTCTAACTCGCCTCGAGTAATTGTTCTAATAGGGGCCTCGGCTCGACACACACTACGCCCAAATGCATCAAATACAATCGCTCGTGTTGCATGCCCTCCTTGATCAAGAACCAAAATAAGATTTTCTTTCGCCGTGGAAATAGCTAAACTCCTCGTTTTACATAAACTAAGTTCTTATAAAATGTATAACTCAATTTTGCACGCCAGTTTAATCATTAAAGATACCAAGAATTCACTCATGTTTTATCATGATATTCTTGGTTTATCCATTGACGACGATCGACCTGACCTTGGTTTTCCCGGCGCCTGGTTAAACATTGGCGCACAACAAATCCATTTGCTTGAACTACCAAACCCAGATCCGGTGGATAATCGCCCCACACATGGTGGTAGAGACAGGCACGTTGCAATCGGATTGTCAGACATAGATCAATTAATGCTGATATTAAAAACCCACGACATTACATTCACAACAAGCTCATCTGGGCGAAAAGCACTATTTTGTCGGGATCCGGATGGTAATACACTCGAATTCATCCAGAAAAACTAACTTTCATTCATCGACAACAAATCCGTATTACCGCCGATTGCTGACGTATTAGTGGTAATTGTTTTTTCAGTACAAAAACGTTGTAAGTAATTAGGCCCACCGGCTTTTGGTCCAGTGCCAGAGTAACCTTCTCCGCCAAAAGGCTGTACGCCAACTACTGCGCCCACCATATTTCGATTAACATAAATGTTACCAACATTCGCTTTGCTGGTTATTTTCGATATTGTTCCATCGATTCGGCTATGAATACCCAATGTTAACCCATACCCCATTGCATTGATGTTATCAATTAACTCGTCCAGCCCGTTTGCTTCAAAAGTCATAATATGCAAAATTGGCCCAAACTGCTCCTTATCCAGATCTGCCAAAGATTCAATTTCCACTAAGGCAGGTGCCACATAATAACCCTTGTTTTTTATTCCTTCAGGGATCTCAATTTCGTGCAGCAATTTATTTTTATTTTTAAATATCTCTTTATAGTTATTTAGACTTTCCATTGCTCCGCGATCAATCACAGGCGGAACATCACTTGAATACTTTACCGGGTCGCCAACTATTAGTTCACACATCGCATTTATCAACAAGTCTTGCACTCTTGGTAGAATATCACGCTGTACAATTAAAACCCTAAGTGCAGAGCAACGCTGACCCGAACTTAAAAAAGCAGAGTTAATAACATCTTTCACCACCTGTTCCGGTAAGGCGGAGCTATCTACAATCATGGCATTAAGGCCGCCGGTTTCTGCAATTAATGGAACAATGGGAGATCTACGCGCAGCAAGTGTCACATTAATTTTTTGCGCCGTTCCAAATGAACCGGTAAATGCAACACCGCATACCCGCTCGTCACTTAGTACCACTTCGTTAAATAGCCTACCTGCACAGTTAACAAGTGTCAGCACATTTTTTGGCAAGCCGGCCTGATACAAAAACTCAATCAATCGCTTTGATACAATTGACGTATTACTAGAACATTTTGCAATTACCGTATTACCTGTAATTAACGCAGCAACTATTTGACCTACAAAAATGGCGACAGGAAAGTTCCATGGGCTGATACAAACAAACAAACCTCGACCGTGGTACGACAAGAAATTATCCTCTCCCACCGGACCTTCTAACTTTACAGGATTATCTAGAACAGTTTTCGCTTGCAATATATAATATTCACAAAAATCAATCGCCTCTCTTATTTCTGCCACTGCGTCATTTATTGTTTTTCCTGCTTCATATACACACAATGCATATAGCTCTACACAATTGTCCTGTAACAATTTGGAAAATGACTGGATAATACCTATTCGGCTTTTAACAGAAGTGCGCTGCCAATTTTTTTTGCTGGAGTCAATAACACTCAATGTTGCTTTTAAACTATCGCGTAAATCATCGTTAATATAACCTACAATAAAATCTTTGTCGGCAGGATTACGAATTTCTCTGCTTTCATTACTTTTTGAGTCAGAAAACCAAAAATGATTTTTATATAAATCAATTTCATCTTTAATACGATCAAGAACACAACGCTCACCCAAGTTTAATCCAAATGAATTATTTCTATTTTCGAAAATGTCATTTGGCAATAGGATATTCGGATTTGTAAAAACATCAAGATTGGCCAACAAATCCATCGGGCTCCTAACAATTTGTTCAATAGGCACATCATCACTTTCAATACGACTTACGAACGACGAATTCGCGCCATTCTCCAGAAGGCGACGAACCAAATACGGCAATAGATCCCGATGGACCCCAACAGGACAATATATTCGACAGGGACAATTTTTAATTATTTGATCATGTAAATTTTCACCCATTCCATGTAAACGCTGAAATTCAAAAGTTGATCTGTCCCCGGCCAACTGCCTAATCGCAGCAATCGTGTGGGCGTTATGAGTAGCAAATTGCGGGTAAAAACAATCGCCATTGTTTAACATAAACTTAGCGCAAGCTATATATGAAACATCAGTGCTGCTCTTACGGGTAAATACAGGATAACCACTTAACCCCTGCTCTTGCGCACGCTTTATTTCCGTGTCCCAATATGCACCTTTAACCAACCTAACTGGAATGATCTTTCCTGTTTTCTTTGCTACAACACCAAGCCAATCTAATACGTGCATCGCTCTTTTTTGATAAGCCTGAACCGCTATTCCCAGACCATTCCATCCATCAAGGCTTTTATCACATATCAGTTTTTCAAATATTTCCAGCGACAAGTCAAGGCGATCCGCTTCTTCAGCGTCGAGCGTAACGGCAACGTTTTTTTCACATGCAAATTGAACAAGCGATAACACATCAGGCATCAGTTCACTCATAACTCTTTCATGTTGAGAAATTTCGTAACGCGGATGTAATGCAGATAACTTAATAGATATACTCGGCGCAGCAACCGCCTCAGTATAATTTCCCGTAGAAATAGACCGCGAAATTATTTCAATTGAGTGCTTATACGCTTTAAAATAGCGAGATGCATCCACCTTCGACAACGCAGATTCACCAAGCATGTCGTATGAAAACCGATAATTTTCGTCGAATTCTTTAGCGCCACGTTGTAATGCGGAGTCAATATTTTCCCCCATCACATATTGAGACGCCATTATTTTCATGGCTTGTCGTAACACGCCCCTAATCACTGGTTCGCCCATTCGACCAATCAACTTCACAAACTGATCAGATAGAGTCGAAACTTCTCTAACATTAACCAACTTACCTGTCAGCATTAAGCCCCAGGTGGATGCGTTTACAAATAGTGAATGACTATTTCCAATATGTGTTTGGAATTCAGCCAATGCCAATTTACTTTTTATCAACCGGTCCGCTGTAATGTCATCGGGAATCCGCAAAAGAGCTTCTGCAAGACACATAAGAATAATGCCCTCTTCACTTGATAAACTGTATTCACGAATAAATGCCTCAATAGTACCCTGTGACGATTTATTTTGACGAGCAACCGTCACCAAATCCCGTGCACCGGATTCAATTTTCTGCAAATCATCAGGAGAAATATCAATCGATTTCAATAACCCTGATATACAAAGTGATTCATCACTTAAATAGTACTTATTTATTTTTTCTCGTTTACGAGAAATGTCTGATAATGAAGTCATCTACATCCCAGCTTTGAGTAAATATAATTTAACTTAGTAACACTCATCTATTGCCCTGCTATTTTTATATAAAACGTGACGGCATCATACTCAATCGAACACACATATCTACATACCCCTTCATTTCGCGTGAAATAACACCGCCCTCTAAAAAATCTAAGTATAATTAATAGTTACTAAACTTATACTTTAAACTGTCGAAACTAATATAAACGGATTCTAACTGGACAGTAAATGCATAAACGAGAAATTCAGGTAATAGGTTTCGCATCATGTTATGGCGCTAGGGATCAGCGTTGTGATACAGGGCCTGTTGCCTTAAAAAATTTGCAGTTAACAACCAAATTAGAAAACGCAAATTTCGATGTAGAGTGGTCCAATAGTATTACGCCTCATCATAAACCTGAATCAAATCAAGATACACTCTCCGTCATATTGAACAATTGCAAGGAATTAGCCAGGCAAACCTACACTGCAGTAAAAGCCAACAAACAAATTATCGTGATTGGCGGCGATCACTCATGTGCTATTGGTACGTGGAGCGGAGTTCACAGCGCATTGTCGAGCACATTACCTAATACATTGCCCAACACCTCACAACTTGGCTTGATCTGGATCGATGCACATATGGATAGCCATACTATGGAAACATCAGATTCTGGCGCAATTCACGGCATGCCTGTAGCAAGCTTACTAGGGTATGGCGATAAAGAACTGTGCAGTATTGAATCTGAGGCTCCCAAAATACTACCCGAGAATTTGTGCCTGGTTGGAATTCGCAGTTATGAGCCCGCAGAACTCAAGTTACTTAACCAACTTGGCGTTAAAGTATTTTATATGGAAGATATTGAAGAGCTTGGGCTGTCTAAAGTAATGCAACTCGCCCAAAAACACGTTAGAAAAAACTGCAGCAGATACGGGGTATCACTGGACCTAGATGCAATTGACCCAGAAGATGCACCCGGCGTGGGCTCACCAGAAAGTCACGGAATTTCAGGTTCAAAGCTTGTACAAGCACTAAAAAGCTGTAATTTTAATGACGATTTCATAGGGATAGAAATTACGGAGCTAAACTCTAGCAGGGATGAGGTCGATAAGACTGCAAGACTAGCAATTGAAGCCATTTTGGCTTGTCTTTCACAACAAAGTGAGAAAACATGAGCATCATCGATACCGAAAACCAGTACAGTGCACAAAACTACCTACCACTTCCCATAGTCCTTGTCAGAGGAAGAGGAGTTTATGTTTGGGATGCCAAAGGGAAGCGCTATTTTGACATGATGAGTGCATATTCTGCTGTTAGTCACGGTCATTTACACCCACGCCTTGTTAGCGCTTTGAGCACTCAAATCACACAACTTACCATCGTCTCGCGCGCATTTTACACAGATAAACTCGGGCCTTTTTTACAAAAAGCGTGTGAGCTTTCCGGGCAGGATAAAGCACTACCAATGAATACTGGCGCAGAAGCAGTGGAAACCGCCATTAAAGCTGCCAGAAAGTGGGCTTACAAAGTAAAAGGTGTTGAAGCAAACAAGGCTGAAATCATAACCTGCAATGGCAACTTTCATGGCCGAACAATTACTATCGTTGGTTTTTCTACCGATAATCAATATAAAGATGGCTTTGGGCCGTTTCCTGATGGTTTTAAAAATGTCCCATTTGGTGATGCAAATGCACTTGAAGCTGCAATTACACCCAACACGGCAGCTTTTCTTGTAGAACCAATTCAAGGTGAAGGCGGTATCATCGTCCCTCCCGATGGCTACCTAAAAAAATGCGCT
>JAOTSL010000186.1 GCA_029864945.1 Gammaproteobacteria bacterium | reverse complement strand
CCAAATCCTTTTCCACGTATGACTTATGCTGAAGCCATGTTGCGTTTTGGCAGTGATAAGCCTGACATGCGAATTCCACTGGAATTGATTGATGTTGGTGATGTGATGGCGGGTGTGGAATTTAAAGTATTCTCAGCACCAGCTAATGACCCTAAGGGGCGTGTTGCAGCATTAAGAGTGCCGGGTGGTAGCAAGCTTAGTCGTAAAGATATTGATGTTTACACCAAATATGTTTCTATATACGGTGCAAAAGGATTGGCCTATATAAAAGTGAACGACATTGCCAAAGGTATTGAAGGTTTGCAGTCACCAATCCTGAAATTTTTGCCTGATGATGTTGTTACTACCATTATGAAACGTGTAGGTGCGGAAGATGGCGATCTAGTTTTCTTTGGCGCTGATTCAACTAAAGTGGTTAATGAATCTCTTGGTGCATTGCGCGTAAAAATCGGACTTGAGCATGGCCATGTTGACGGCGAGTGGAAGCCGTTGTGGGTTGTTGATTTCCCTATGTTTGAGTACGATGAAAAAGCAAAACGCTTTTCTTCATTGCATCACCCTTTTACCTCGCCAAAAGAAGAAGACCTCGATAAGCTGGAAACCGATCCGGAAAACTGTTTGTCTCGCGCCTATGATATGGTGCTAAACGGTACAGAACTGGGTGGCGGTTCAATGCGTATCTATCGTCCAGAGATTCAAAAGAAAGTGTTTAAGGCGCTGGGCATTAGTGACGAAGAAGCAAATGATAAATTTGGCTTTTTGTTAGACGCTTTAAAATACGGTTGTCCTCCGCACGGTGGTTTGGCATTTGGTTTGGATAGGTTGGTTATGCTAATGACAGGTGCGACTTCAATTCGCGATGTAATGGCTTTTCCAAAAACGCAGTCCGCGTCTTGCTTGTTAACAGGTGCACCATCAACCGTATCAGCAGACCAGTTGAAAGAGCTAAGAATAAAAGTGGTCAAGCCACCAAAGATTGCTTCATAAGTCGAAGCTGTAGGGGATTAATATGAATGTAGCGGTAACTGCTGTTGAAATAAAACCATTTGCGCCTCAAAACGATGAGGCGTGTCAGCAACGAATTCGTGCAGCAAAAGAAAAGCTTGGCGATCGATTGCTGATATTGGGGCATCATTATCAGCGTGAGGAAGTATTTCAGCACGCTGATTGTTCCGGAGATTCATTAAAGCTTTCCCGAATGGCTGCAGCGTCGAATGCGGATTATATCGTTTTTTGCGGTGTGCATTTTATGGCTGAGGTAGCTGATATTTTGACACGGCCTGATCAGGTTGCAATTTTACCTGACTTGGCCGCAGGCTGCTCAATGGCAGATATGGCTAATCTTGCAAAGGTGGAAAAAGCCTGGCGTGAGTTGAGTCAAGTGCTTGGTAACGCTGATGAAAAAATAACGCCGGTTACCTATATTAATTCTGCCGCAGATCTGAAAGCATTTTGTGGTCGTCACAATGGCATTATTTGTACATCAACTAATGCAAAAAATGTATTGGAATGGTCATTTTCTCAAAGGGAAAAAATTCTATTTTTCCCTGATCAGCATTTGGGTCGTAACACTGCATTTACAATGGGTGTTGGTTTAGATGAAATGGTTGTGTGGGACTTTGATCTGCCTATGGGTGGTTTGACTGAAGACGAAATTTTGAATGCGAAAATGATTTTATGGAAAGGCTTTTGTTCCGTGCATCAAATGTTTCATCCAGAACATGTTGATCGTTTTTTAGAAAAATACCCTGACGGTAAAGTGATTTCTCATCCAGAGAGTTCGTTTGAAGTATGTCAAAAATCACATTATGTGGGTTCGACAGAATATATTATTAATACAATCCGTGATGCAGAGCCCAATACACGTTGGTTGGTTGCTACTGAGTTAAATCTAGTTAATCGTCTTGCGCAGCAATATCGACATGAAAACAAAATTGTTCAGTTTATGGCACCTACGGTTTCCATGTGTTCTACTATGTTTCGTATTAATGCATCTCAGCTGGCAGATGTGCTGGAAAGTTTGGTAGACGGCAAGGTTGTTAATCAAATTAAGGTTGCGCCGCAGGAGGCAGAGCAGGCTTTGCTCGCATTAAATCGTATGTTTGAGGTTTCTCCATAGTGTTTGTTGTTTAAGGTTTTGGCTGAAAGGTTTTTTAAATGAAAGCGAACGAAATTAAAAAAGGCATGGTTGTTGGGATTGAAGGTAATCTATATGTCGCTAAAGATATCCAGGTTAAGTCACCGTCATCTAGAGGTGCTAATACGCTTTATAAAATCCGTTTCAATAATGTTGTAACGAAGCAAAAATACGAAAATACCTATAAAGGTGATGACAGCTTTGATGATGTGGAATTTCTTCGTAAATCAGTGCAAATGATTTATAAAGAGACTGATTGCGCAACCTTTATGGATAATGAGGATTACGCGCAATACACTATTGATAATGCATTGATCGAAGATGAGCTTTTATATATGGTCGATGGTATTGAGGGATTGTGTGCATTAATTTCTGATGGCAAGTTACTAGCGATAGAGATGCCAGCAAGTGTTGATTTGGCCATCGTAGAATGTGCGCCAAGTATTAAAGGCGCTTCAGCATCGGCACGCACTAAACCTGCAACATTGTCTACAGGTTTGGTTGTGCAGGTTCCTGAGTATGTGGCGCCTGACGAAGTAATTAAGGTTAATACCAGTAATGGCAAGTTTATGTCCCGTGCATAATCCTAACTACTAAAAGTATTTCTGAAACAAAATTAAAGCGCTCTGAACGCTTAGGGCAGTTTTTTATTTAATAAATAAAATGTAGAGAAGATATGAATGAGATAACGGCTTTAAAAGCCATGCATGGCAGACAGCGTAGTTTGCGTAAAGCGTGTTTAACGGTATTTGTCAGTGTTGTTTTCCTAGCGTCGATAGTGTTTGTTGTTTTTCCAAAAGAGCTGCCGGGTGTGTTAATGCAGATTTTTATGGTAATAGTGATGGCATGTGTTTTTGGGTTGGTATTTTTGGATCGCGTGTCTTTTACTATTAATAAAAAACTGTATAAAAAAGATATTCTTCACGATTATTTATTTACACACTCTATTCCAGAAGATATTCATAAGGATATTGAGTTGGTTCAAGAGCTAATTGTTTCACGAAGGCAGGCCGCGCAAGAAACGAAGCGTGGCTAGTTTTCATCGGCCTTACTTCTATTGATCCTTCCTGTCGGTTTTTCTTCGTAATTTCTTGCCGGGCGTTGCGTGGCTTGTGACTCGACTACTCGAGTTTTAACGCTTATTTCTGCCATCATTCTCACCGATGGCCCATAGCCTGGCTGCTCCCCTTACGCCACTTGAGTCCCCGTGTTTTGGTGGTTTCAGTTTGGTTAAAACTAAGTCAGAAAACACATATTTACCCCATAGCCGGGGTACGTTTTCATACAGGCGCTTTATGTTGGACATACCGCCGCCTAGCACTATGGTGTCAGGGTCGAGGATGTTTATTACATGAGATAGTGCTCGGGCCAGTCTTTCCTCATAACGTTGAAGGGCCGCTTCACAGTTTGGGTTGTAAGTTTTTTTACTTTCAATCATGGTCTCTTTAGCCGCGGTATCTCCAGCCACGGCCCCCGCAACGATTTCATGACTATTCAGTGCGGTATTGAACGAACGCAAATAATCTGCCTCCAGGCCCGGACCAGATAAAAAAGTTTCAATACAACCACTCAGGCCGCAATAACATGTTGGTCCAGGTATTTCCGAATGATTAGGCCAAGGCATGGGGTTATGCCCCCATTCGCCGGCAATTCTATTGGCGCCTTCTACGATTTGTTGGTTAATCACAATTCCCGCCCCCGTACCTGTGCCGATAATGACCCCGAATACATTTTGTGAGCCTGCTGCTGCACCGTCACAAGCTTCCGAAAGTGTGAAGCAATTTGCGTCGTTGCTTAAGCGGATTTTGCGTCCTAATTTTTGCTCCAAATCCTGTTGTATGGGCTTATCGTTAAGGCAAGTTGAGTTTGAGTTTTTTAGTAAGCCTGTTTTTTGAGAAATGGCGCCGGGTGTTCCTATGCCAACGCTGCATTTTTGATTTATTAGGTGTTCGGCCTCCCATACCAGGTTACAGATGCTGTCTAATGTATGATCGTAATCACCATGCGGCGTAACAATGCGTTGTTTGTGTATGATGTGGTCAGTTTCATCAAGTACCACTAGCTCAATTTTGGTGCCGCCAAGGTCAATGCCGATTCGAAAAGTTTTCATCTGTAGGTTCTTGTTTTTAAAGTGGTTAATTAAAGGTATAAAAAGCCCGTTATTGTGACCTAATTCTTAAATGTTTGCTCAAATTCGCCGATATATCTACCAATGTATCAAATAACCTTAAATCTAATTTGGCAGAATCGTGGCTTAAAAGCCCGAGAACCCCGCTCATTGCCGAATTTCTCAGGCCAATATAGCGGTTTATGGTTGCCCATCAAGAAATGGTGCCTGTTACTCGGTGCGATTATGTTCCTCAACGCATGTTCTTCCGAATTTGAAGAGGTTTCCGATTATCCAAACGGTAGAATTGCAATTTCGGTTTCAAATGACAGTGTGTATTTGTCCGAAGTTGGAAGTAATTTTACCGTATCAGCAAAGTTGCTTGATGAACAAGGTGTTGCCTATGTTGATCAGCCTCAGTTTATCTGGACAAGTGCCTCGACTAATGTTGTTTCTGTGGATGCCAACGGTCTTATTACGGCCAATGCTATAGGCCAAACAACGGTTACAGTGAGTACCACGGATCTTTCGTCTCAAATGCAGGTTGTGGTGAGTGAGGATGTCGTTACGCTTAATGGAACTGCACGATATGAAGACAGAGAATATGGTGCGACCGGATTTATAACGCAACAAAGTTATTATAAAGCTATACGGCATGCAAAAGTGGTTGTTGTAGATGCTAATGGTGAGGCCATCGGGGGGATTGCTCCTGTATATACTGATGCAAATGGTAAGTTTGTAATAGCGGGATTATTAAATACCCTGCATTACATACGTATATCGGCAATAACCGACAGTACGCTCGGGATGGATCTGGCGATAAAAGATCGACAAAATGCGTTGTACTCGATTAGTAAGCAGGTGGATATTCAGCGGGCAGCAAATTTCACAATGGATGTGCCTTTGATATCGGATGCGTCTGGAGCATTTAACATTTTAGATGTATTCGTTAGCGCGGCACAATTCACCTTGGAACACACTGCTCTACCTCTTGTTTCACTGTCAGCTTATTGGGAGCCAAATAATTCTGATGGCACCTATTTTTGCAATGGTCACGATGCTATTTATTGTGACAATGGCAAAGGAATATACATTTTTAATTCGCCAAGTGGTGACACTGATGAGTATGATGATGATGTGCTCTTTCATGAGTTTGGCCATTATTTTGCCCAGACAATTTCAAGAGACGATTCCTATGGTGGTTGTCATGTATTAAGTAGTACAGATCTTGATTTACGTTTGTCCTGGAGTGAGGGTTGGGGGGATTTTTTCCCGGCGGCAGTTAAGTCGTGGTTAGCAAATGATGTTCAGCGAGTTGGTTTACTCTCGACACAGGTCTCATTTAAAACTGCCTATATTGATACGTATCAAAATTCTCAGCAAATTTTTCTTCAGCTGGATGCTACGTTATCAGCGTCGATTTATAAAAGTGCAGGCAATGAACTAGCTGTTGCCAAAATACTACTTTCTTTGTATGACCGTTATGGAATGAAGTCAATTGTTGATGTATTGACCGGTTATTTACCCGATGTTGCAACACCCGTTAATCTTGAGTCGTTCTGGGATGGATGGCTGGCGATTCATTCACCGAATTCTGCTGATAAAGACGTATTGAAAGGGATTTATAACGAACGATCAGTGTTTTATCAGGAAGATGTATTTGAGGCCGACAACGCAATAAACCCAGCTAGAAAAATTAATCTCAATATAGATGAAACACATTATCTTTATAGTGAGCAGCAAGCCACGGACATCGATTACGTCGCATTTGATACTATTGCTAATAATCAATATACGCTGTCGACAGGAAACCTGACTAGCGGTGCAGACACCTATATACGCGTGCTAAATGCTGATGGAACGCCTTTAACCGTTGCCAGTGTAGTGGTTGAAAATGATGATGCAGATGAAAGTGCGTATTATGGGTATGATGGTTCGTGTGGGATGTCTCGTATTAGAAATAATGCGACGGCGCTTTCATCGCGTTTAACTTTTATTGCGCCAGCGACCGGCACATATTATGCTGAACTGAGGACTACTGTTGATCCTGCGCCGTACTTCTCTGCTGGAAGGTACGGAACTTTCACTTTTAAAGTGGTTCAAAATTAAGCGTTAAGATGCAATGCAATCTTTAATACAAACAGTAAAATGAGTCGTGGAATTGAAATATACTAAACAAACTATTGTTGCTCTTTTATTTTTTCTTCTCCTTTCTTTGGGCTTTAGCACCGTGGGGTTTAGTAAACCCATGCCGTCATTGTCGGTTAAAATGAAATGGCAAGGCGAGTTAGTGCAAGAGGTACCCATGACGGTGGTGTTAAGTGTTTTTTCTCATGTCACAACGGATGAGCTGGAAATCACACTAATTTTACCCGATGGTGT
>JAOTSL010000185.1 GCA_029864945.1 Gammaproteobacteria bacterium | reverse complement strand
GCTCTAATTCTCGAGCGACGGTACTAACTGCCATAGCACCGAAGGTACCGCCAGATCCAGCCAAACCATGAATAATTCGATTTAAATCAGCGATACTCTCATTGCCTGTTTTATCGTCACAAAATAACCCCCATAGCCGATCAACCTCAGCTAGCTTACCCTCAAGCTGACGCTTAAATTTCTCCTGCATTGTAAGCAGTTTTTCCTGCACTTCAGGCCTCCCAGATAACGACATAACTACCTTTTCTACTTTTATTTGGTTTTGCTTTAGCATATCGGCCGCGAAAGGCAGAATATTGAACGTGAAGCATTTAAAACAGCAAACTTCCTATTTAATCCATTTGATAACATTAAGTATAGTCCGGTTGTTTGATAGTGTGTTTATCAAAACGGTGCTATATCAGGGGCAAACAAAGCCAAAGCCGCAGGTGTTTACAATGAGTATTATCAGGTGCGATTACGTGGAATAGTAAATTCTTATATCCACTGAAAAGTTTTTACTTTATAGAAGCTATCAAAGAGAAGGATTAATTCGAAATATTTAGGATTAATGTCTTACGAAAAAAAATGGCTTACTAGAAGCTAGTAAGCCATTATTTATATGGTGCGCCTGACACGATTCGAACGTGTGACCGCCTGGTTCGTAGCCAGGTACTCTATCCAGCTGAGCTACAGGCGCTTAAAATTGGAGGCAGGATTATGCCCAAAGGGCTGGTCCGCGTCAAGTGATAATCACAAATACCATTCTTTTTGTGAACACTAAATTGGCGGAGAGGGAGGGATTCGAACCCTCGATAGGGATTAACCTATACACCCTTAGCAGGGGCGCGCCTTCGGCCACTCGGCCACCTCTCCTATGCAGTAAATTAGCAACAATTAAAACCTGCCTTAGCCGCCAATATCCAATCGACGATTAATACAGTTTTTGCTGCACCTTACTGCGGGGCGTATTCTGCCAAAATAAGGCGCAATAGTGAACCTTTTTTTACATTTTATTAAAAAAAATATAAACTTTTCAATGAATAAATGGGAAGTTCGTTCTGAGAAGAGGAAAATGGCTAAATAGTACGGCGAGACTAGGTTCAATATTTTTAATGCAACCGGTAAACCGGCTGCATCTTTCATCCTACAACAACTTTTATAGTCATTTTTTATACAATGCAAAATTCCGTTTGCTTAATTGGCTAGTCCGTTACATCTTGCTGAGGTGGTACAACATCGCCGCCGTCCTTTTCCTGCTGGATGCGATTATATATTTCCTCACGATGAACGCTAACATCCTTGGGTGCATTTACCCCTATTCGTACCTGATTACCTTTAACACCAAGTACCGTGACAGTGACATCATCCCCGATGATCAATGTCTCACCTACACGTCTTGTAAGTATCAACATTTTTTTCTCCTTAGTTAGCCGGTTTTCGCGCCATTTAAACCCTGACAGCGACTCTCCGTTTTAGAACCGTCACCCTCATGTATCGGCGAAGACTGACTAAACTTTATGACTCCCAACTACTTAAAAACGTGACCTATTTACTATTTCAGACCTAATAACGTTAGTTTGACGCATATTTAAAAAGGGAGTTGTTCCTACGGTACGTTAAAAAAACATTAGCATCAAACAAACAGCTAACATTTTATCAAAACTATATAGGGGCAAGAGCCAGGTTATAAATTACGACCTACTACTTCAGGGCAAAAAATAAATAGTGCGTTTAAAAAGTGGATACTCTTTTTCACACTAACTTCTTTTGGTTAGCTTTAATCAAGAGCTTGCCCAAGAATGGAAAAACTACTGCGAAAAATTTATTTTAAAGCAGATCTTACCTTCCCGAACAAGCTCCTGGCTATTAAAACAACTTAGATATGAATTTCGGAAAACTAAGCACTTATTTGATCAAGCTCAAATGTGCTATGTAATGCGCGTACACCAAGCTCAAGATATTTCTCATCTATCACAACCGATATTTTAATTTCGGACGTGGAAATCATGCGAATATTAATACCTTCATTAGCCAGCGTCTCAAACATCGTGCTCGCAATACCAGCATGCGATCTCATTCCCACACCAACCAATGACAACTTCACAATTTTTTCATCACCAGCAATCGATGCGGCACCCAGCTCCTGACGCACATTTTCCAACACTTCCATCGCTTGCACGTAGTCGTTTCTATGCACAGTAAAAGTAAAATCGGTCGTATTATCGACACCCACATTTTGAATGATCATGTCGACTTCAATATTAGCTCTTCCAATCGGACCAAGAATACGATGCGCAACACCCGGCTGATCAGGAACACCAACTAGCGTTAGTTTTGCTTCATCTTTATTAAAAGCAATCCCGGAAATTAGTGCTTGTTCCATGTTTTTATCCTCTGATGTAATTAATGTACCCTCGCCTTCCTCAAAAGAAGAAAGCACTCGCAAGGGCACTTTAAATTTACTTGCAAACTCAACAGAACGTATTTGTAACACCTTTGCGCCCAGACTAGCCAACTCCAACATTTCTTCGTAGGTAATGGTTTTTAATCTGCGCGCATCAGAAACCATCCTAGGGTCGGTGGTGTAAACCCCATCAACATCAGTATAAATCTGACACTCACTAGCTTTAAGTGCAGCCGCCAATGCCACGGCTGTAGTGTCTGAACCACCACGACCAAGTGTGGTGATATTACCGCTTTCATCCATTCCCTGAAAACCAGCAACAACAACAATACTGCCAGCCTCTAGGTCAGACCGAATTTTTTTACCGTCTATATTTTTGATACGCGCTTTACTATGCACATTATCAGTCAGAATATGCACCTGACCGCCAGTGTATGAAATTGCTTTCATTCCAGCTTGATGCAATGCCATACAAAGCAAAGCGATTGTTACCTGCTCACCGGTAGAGAGCAAAACATCCATTTCTCGTAGCGAAGGCCGGTCACTCACCTCAGCAGCAAGATTTAACAATCGATTAGTTTCACCACTCATGGCAGAAACCACGACAACAATCTGATTACCTTCGCGATAGCTTTTCGCTACCTTTTCAGCAACTTTGCTGATTCGCTCGGGACTCCCTACTGAAGTCCCTCCGTATTTTTGTACTATTAATGCCATAAAGCTAGCGCCACAAAACTGTAAGAATTAAAAAAAGGAAGGAATTACACACGAATTTGCATGAAAATTAAAGCAAAATGTTCGAAAAATAGCTATTTTAGCTTTTCAATGACCCAGTCTTTAACTGATACCAGTGCTTTATCCAGGTTTTGAGGTTCACTACCGCCAGCTTGAGCCATATCAGGACGCCCACCACCTTTGCCGCCAACCTGTTGTGCAACCATATTAACCACTTCACCAGCCTTGACCAATTTCGATGTGGACTTGGTTACCCCCGCAACAAGACTAACCCTGCCATCACTGACAGTTGCAAGCACGACTACCGCTTCGCCCAGCTTGTTTTTAAGGTTATCAACCGTATCTCTTAATGATTTAGGGTCAGCACCGTCAAGCTTTGCAGCGACAAGCTTAATGTCACCAATTTTCACAGCCTGATCAGTTAGATTATCACCCTCTGCAGAAGACATTTTCACTTTCAAGCGTTCCAGCTCTTTTTCAAGTTGTCGATTTTTAAACAACACCTGATCAATTTTTTCAATTGTCGCTTCGGGTTTTGATTTTAGCATTGACGAAATATGAGCCAGTGTCGCCGCGTTATCTTGCACATATTGAAATGCCTTTTCACCCGTCACGGCTTCTATTCGACGAACGCCCGCTGCCACCCCACCTTCCGATGTGATTTTTAATAGGCCGATATTACCAGTACGACTAACATGAGTTCCCCCGCATAATTCAATGGAAAACTCACCCATGCGTAAAACTCGAACTTCACTACCGTATTTTTCTCCAAACAAAGCCATTGCACCTGCGGATTTGGCTTCTTCAATATTCATCACGTTTGCTTCTACCGCGTTATTTCGGCGAATTTGAGCATTAACAATTGCTTCAACTTCTTTTATCTGCTCAATCGTTACCGCTTCAGGATGGGAGAAATCAAATCGTAAACGGTCAGTTGTGACTTGCGAACCTTTTTGATGAACGTGATCACCTAATATCTCACGTAAGGCTGCGTGCAATAAGTGTGTTGCAGAATGATTGCACTCGATATCTGTTCTTGCGCCAGAACTAACATCAGCTTTTAGCTCATCACCAACGGCAACTTGTCCTGAGTCGACTTGCACCGCATGTAAAAACACCCCGCCTGACTGCTTCTGCGTGTCGTTAACCGTTATTGTTACGCCGTTTCCAGCAAGGCATCCGGTATCGCCCGCTTGCCCGCCTGATTCAGCATAAAATGGCGTACGATCAAGAATAACAATACCAACATCACCCGCATTTAAAACATCAACCGGTTTATTACCTACAAATAACTGCACTACTTTCGATTCATCCGTCGTGCTGCCATAACCAGTAAATTCAGTATCACCTTCAACAGTGATTTCGTCGCCATAGTCGATAGAAAAGCTGCTCGCAGCGCGAGCTCTCTCTCGCTGTGCCTCCATTGCTTTTTCAAAGCCATCATGATCGACTTCAAGGTTTTTACTCAATGCAATGTCAGCGGTAAGATCAACAGGAAAACCATAGGTATCATAGAGCTTGAAAACGGTATCGCCCGGAATTATTTTTCCATCTAACTCCGCAATTGTCTCATCCAGAATTTTCATTCCGTGCTCGAGCGTTTCGGCAAACCGCTCTTCTTCTTTTTTCAAAATCTTTGCAATATTGGCTTTAGCTTTTTCAAGCTCAGGATATGCTGCCCCCATCTCCAAAGCGAGCACGTTCACAAGCGTGTAAAAAAATGGTTTTTTCTGACCAAGCTCAAAACCATGACGGGCCGCTCGTCGAATAATTCGACGCAATACGTATCCGCGTCCTTCGTTTGATGGCACAACACCATCAACAATCAAAAATGAACAAGACCGTATATGGTCAGCAATAACACGTAATGAGCTGTTATCTAAATCAGTAACATCAACTGATTTAGCTGATGCTTTAATTAAGTTTTGAAACAAATCCGTATCATAATTGCTTTTCACATGCTGCATGACAGCCGCGAGACGCTCAAGCCCCATACCGGTATCTACCGATGGCTTAGGCAAGGGAACGAGTTCACCATTGGCTTTTCTGTCATATTGCATGAATACAAGATTCCAGATTTCAACATAACGATCACCATCTTCTTCGGGTGTACCTGGGGGACCACCCGGCACTTCTTCACCGTGATCATAAAAAATTTCAGTACACGGGCCGCAAGGGCCGGTATCACCCATTGACCAAAAGTTATCTTTTGCCCCAATACGGGTTAAACGCGCAGGGTTTACGCCGATATCATTAACCCAGATATCAGCGGCCTCATCATCTTCAGTAAAAACAGTTATCCAGAGCTTCTCTTTCGGCAATTTCATTTCAACCGTCAAAAACTCCCATGCATAATGGATAGCTTCGCGTTTAAAATAATCACCAAAACTGAAATTACCTAGCATTTCAAAAAAGGTGTGATGCCTAGCGGTATACCCTACGTTTTCAAGATCATTGTGCTTGCCGCCCGCCCGAACGCAACGCTGAGAACTGGTCGCCTTAATATAATTGCGGGTCTCTCGTCCAAGGAATAGATCTTTAAAAGGCACCATTCCAGCATTAGTGAAAAGCAATGTAGGATCATTACCGGGAATAAGTGAGCTACTGGGTATACATTCATGCCCGTGACTTTGAAAAAAGTCTAAAAATTTTGCTCTGATTTCTGTCGTTTTCATACTTATCCCGCTTAAATCCCTAAAATGCAAAAATATGCGCGGTATTGTACCACTACATTTGCGTAAATAAAGGATGCCGGGGATGGATTAATAAAAAGAGAAAATCCTTAACAAACACTTGAATTCAGACTATTGATCCGCCGAAATAGTGCTGTGATCTGCGCTTGAGTAAAACCTCTATACTGAAGAAATCGCCACTGCTTTGCTTTTTCTCTAGGGGTATTATCTGCAGAAACTGAGTATTTTTTGAGCCAGGCTCGCTCAATAATTTCATCCCAGTCGATAATATTTGCATTAAATGACTGCTCAACCTGAAAACCGCTTAGACCTTTCTCTTTTAGCTCATTACATATTCGCACAGGCCCATACCCTTTAAGTATTCGCGAACGCACAAAAGCTTCACCAAATCTCGTATCTGACAACAAGTCATCATCGACAAGCCTTGAAAGCGCTTGATCAATTTCTATTGCGTCGTAACCTTTTTGATGTAATTTACGGGATAACTCAAGATAACTATGCTCTCGCATTGCAAGATACTGAATTGCTTTGTGTCTAGGCGTGATACTAGCGGGGGGCATTTACAAATATTGTCTTTGATTTTAAAGAGCATGCCGACCAGACCAATGAAGATCCAGCCGGCGCCCTGGTAACTTTCACAGCTTTTACAACTTATCAAAAGTCGTCAAAATTTATGCTGTTTTATACTTCTTCCAACTCAGGCGCTTTTTTTGGGGATTTTGCCGCTTTTTCACCCTTAGTAGAAAACGCTTCAGCTTCAGGCAGAAGTATCGCGCGAATTTTTGCTTCAATTTCATCTTGCAATTCAGGATTTTCTTTAAAGAAG
>JAOTSL010000184.1 GCA_029864945.1 Gammaproteobacteria bacterium | reverse complement strand
TGACAGTGCAAATTGGCGAACGATTTCAGTTGGTCGAAAGCGCTTAAGTTCTGGTGTAGAGTTTTCTGCTATCTCAGCAATGCGCCTTAAAAGACGTAAGTCAGCCTCGATCTTATGCTCAATTCCTGGCCGGCGAATTTTTAATACTACTTTTTCACCCGTTTTTAATTGGGCCCGATGCACCTGCGCGATAGAAGCTGCAGCAAAAGGGACAGTTCCGATATTGTCGAATATGGTATCAGGGGCCGCACCTAGGTCTTCTTCCAATTGAGGTAATAACTCTTCCCAAGAAACGCCCTTCACTTGATCTTGCAATTGCTCAAAAGCGCTAATCCACTCGGGTGAAAACATATCAACCCGGGACCCCAACATTTGACCCAGCTTTACAAACGTAGGGCCCAGCTCCTGCAATGCACGACAGACTCGCTCAGGCGGCTCGGAATCCGCCAACATTTTCACATCGGTCCAGTTTAAAGCTCTGCCGGCTTTTTCAAGTGTATGGCTTAAACCAATACGCCGCACGACATCCCCAAAGCCCCAGCGTATGAGCACCATAGAGATTTCGTGCAGTCGCCCAAGATCTCGGGCAGCGCTTAAGGTTTCCCGTATCATCTAATAATTCAGAAAATCAGGATTTAGGTTTTTTGCCAGACGAGATAACGTCCGCCATACCAGCCAACACCCCACTGGCTATACTGGCAAAATGCCCCGTCGCCGATTGTGTTGCTGACGCTATTTCATCAACAGTGCCTTTACCGGCATCAACCAATGAATGAGATAAACTATTGACCGCATTAATTGCTTCTTTTCCAGAATCAGTGCCAGTCTTTTTTAAGTGTGAGGCAATTTCACCAAGTGCGGTACTCACCAAGCTACCGGAACCACGGGCAACCGTATTAATAGTATCGATGAACGAGTCTTCCAAGCCTTTAAAATCTTCTACCGCCTTTTTAAGATCACTTTCAGCAAATTTCTCTGCACGGCCTATTGCTTCTTCCGTTGCAAGCTTTGCTGCTATAGCGCTCTTACTTAAGGCATCGTCAATCCCGGACATAGAGGCCTGAAGCTGTGGCTTTAGTTTTTCAGAGGACTCACCAAGGCCTTCTGAAACACCCTCAATGATACTTTTAACTACTGAATTAATACTTTCTTTATCCAATTGACGCTCACTCAATGCTTTGAGCGTTATCAATCGCACTTTTTCGCGAATATCATTACTATCCGCTACCTGTTTAGCTTCTTCATGAAGATCATTTTCATTTTTATCCATAACCACGCTCCTAAACCAAGTTAACTAAAAGAGTTGATTGAAAACCTCCACCTGCATACGCCAAGCCAGTTAAACTAACCACAAACAAAAACGCCCGATGGTTCACTATTCGAAACACATCGGGCGAAATTTGCACAGGTTTAAGGAGGGTTATTTATTCAACAACTGCAACCGATGATGCAAAAACAATCCGATCAAATGTTTTATTCAGTGTTTTACTGGTGAAATTTTGCATAGTGACGTTTTCAACATAGCTAACAACATCACCCACTTTTGCTGTTAT
Organism: Gammaproteobacteria bacterium; assembly: GCA_029864945.1. Classification (GTDB taxonomy): domain Bacteria; phylum Pseudomonadota; class Gammaproteobacteria; order S012-40; family S012-40; genus CALZJE01. The sequence continues at coordinate 5,090 of JAOTSL010000184.1, read as the reverse complement.
CTGCGTACCCGCAACCCAAACTTCCTGCCCGCCCGCTTCAAGGCGTAAATAGCTATAGCCGGCGCCACTTGTCACTTCAAGCACTTTACCTTGTTGCTTTGGTCCTTCTGGCATCTTTGGCATATTGGCAGGCATTTGACCTTTTCCCATAGTACCCATGCTACCGACTGGTGGGTGATTAGACCCCATAGCCGGTGTGTTATTTTGCGTTGACTTACCTATCGAATGTCCGATTCCATCATTAATTTCTGCGCTGACAGGCGACTGCGCCAACAAGCCAAAAACAAGAACCGAAACTGATCGGCGACAAAATTTGTTCATTTTTTACTCCACTTATTTATATGTAGCTTTTACGGTTGAAAGCAATATAGCATAGGATGCGTTTTAGTACGAAATAGTTGCATAAATTTAAAAGCCTCCCCCCTATTAATGCAGCAGGATATGACCATTTGTGAGATACTAATGAGGGCTAAGGTCAGCCGTCATATCAACCATCGCCTCTGAGACTACGGCATAACTAAAACCAATTAAATACACATGAAAAATTGAACTAGCACAAAGTTAATCCACAGATTACCGACCCTACGGTATTTCCAATATCATCATTGTTTTCTTTTTACACTACCCCCGCAATGAAGCCAGCGCTCAGCAAATTATAACTTGTTAAAATCGCCACAGAGCTACTTACTAAAAACGTTTGAAAAAGAATTTTTTTCATGCCTGCATTTCATAAAACCGTTTAAACTCATACAGATCAATTCATGAATAAAAATGGATTACATTGAATTAGAAAAAATTTCAATTGATAAAAAAACAACCATTCCTTACAAAAAATAGGTGACCAAAAACAATATCGGCGCAGTGCAATATACAAGCCTCAAAAATTACTAGGTGCGTTAAATCATTGGAAATTAAATTAATATAAATTTAAATAAAAAAACGCTTGCAACCAAGACAACTGTCGTTTATTTTAACCGCCCTTTAACAAATACTACTGGATGTTCGCTTACACATTTGCAAGCGTATTTATTCTACTATTCCAGTATATATTGTTACTCTAATACAAGCTTACAACTTTATACGGAGATAACTTTGCCCACATTTGATGTCGTTTCTGAAGTAGATATGCATGAAGTAACCAACGCACTTGACCAATCTCGTCGTGAAGTAAAAACGCGATACGATTTTAAAAATACAAACGCACAAATTGAGTTCAAAGATAAGGTTATCACCTTGTCAGCAAATAGCGAATTTCATATCAGCCAAATGCTCGATGTTGTCTATCTAAAAATGGCAAAAAGAAACATAGATATAAAATGCTTTGAAGAAAGCGATGTACAAATGATAGGCATGACAGCCCGTCAAAATATCTCTCTTCGTCAGGGAGTCGACAAGGATAGCGCCAGAAAAATTGTCAAACTGATTAAGGATTCAAAGCTGAAGGTTCAGTCTGCCATTCAAGGTGAACAGGTTAGAGTCACTGGAAAAAAACGTGATGACCTGCAAAACGTAATGAGCATGCTGCGTGAAGCCAAACTTGACTTAGCATTACAATACACAAATTTCAGAGATTAAATTTTTTTCAAATTATGGCGTGCATTTTGCCATTAAGTAATTTGAAAAGAATCCTCAAGCAACGAGTTTACATTTAAAAACAATAATACGTTTTTTTTGGGGATGAAAGAATCAGAATGCATACGTCGTTTCTGTCTAAATTTAACTAGACAGATATACAACGTATAAACCAAAAAAACGATAAGTTGCTTTCATGTGTTGCGCGTTAATTGTGCAGCTGTGGACTTTTTGCTCAAGGATCTTTTTTATGTCAATTTCCGATGATTGCCAGTCATTAAACAATGATTTTTCTCCAACGCCTATTTCCCAATCAGTCAGAAGTATTCAGAGGGCCAGTAATAAGGCGCCTGTTTCAACTTTTAACATTAGCAATAACGGACTTATTACCAGCTTTAACGGCCAGGTATTTAGCTCTATTGGTATAACCGAAGACGAATTTATTGCTTCATCTATTTATAATGAACATAGTCTTTTCAATAAAATAAAACCGCAAATAAAACGCGCATTAGCGGGTGAACATTGCGATGCAATGATAAAATTACGAGGCCGTACTTTTTCTATATGGCTATCTCCTGAACAAGATTACAAAGAAATTACCGGTGTTTTTGGTACTTGCATTGAAGTAACCTCATACGTTCAAACACAATCTGCATTAAGCGAAATGCAGCAGGAATATCTACTACTCGCTGAGTACTCATCAGACCTGATAACCAAATATAAACCAGATGGTTTTTGCATCTACGCATCACCCTCTGTCATTAATGTGCTGGGTTATTGTATTGATGAAATGATGGGTACACACGTTTTTCATTATTTTCACCCTGATGATTTAAAATCAAAAAGAAAACTTTTCGCAAAATTATTAGATGCATCCTCTTCTGACCCATTTTGCTACCGCGTTAGAAACAAAAACGGTGATTACATTTGGCTCGAAACAACCAGTACCGCAATCACTCATAGCCAAACCAGTGAAATTATCGAAGTCATCGCGGTTTCAAAAGATATAACCGAACGAAAAGAGACGGAAGAACGCCTACTTTATCTAGCCAACTACGACTCTCTTACTGGCCTACCTAATCGGGCACTATTCAGAGATAGATTACGCCGTGCGGTTTCGCGCGCTCAACGAAATGACACTCAGGTAGCTCTATTTTTTATCGATCTTGATCGATTTAAAACCATTAACGATAGCCTTGGGCATCATGCAGGCGACCAACTACTCCGAAGTGTATCAAGGCGTTTAAAACAGTTTGCTCGAAAAGGCGATACCATTGCACGCCTTGGTGGTGATGAGTTTACCGTTATACTTGAAGGAATCAGTGGTTCAGAGGATGCGGTAATTGTTGCTGAAAAAATTATTGAATTAATGACTCCTGCATTTAGACTAGATGGCCACGAAATCGTGGTTACACCCAGTATCGGCATCACTATTTTCCCTAACGATGCCGAAGATATGAGAAGTTTGCTCAAAAATGCAGATACCGCTATGTATCGCGCAAAGGAACAAGGCGGCAACTGTTTTCAATTTTATACCTCAGATATGAATGAGAAAGCTTACGAATATCTCGTATTAGAAAACAGTTTACGACACGCATTGGAAAGAGAAGAATTTAAGCTTTATTTTCAACCGCAAATTGACTTGCATACACATAACATCATCGGTATCGAAGCACTGTTACGCTGGGATAGTCCAGAACGTGGCCTACTTACCCCTGATCAGTTTATCCCCTTCACTGAAGAAACAGGATTAATTGAACCTATTGGTGAATGGGTTTTAAGAACCGCCTGTAACGAAGCCGTTCAGTGGCAAAAAAAGGGATTACCCGCATTTCGCGTAGCCGTGAATTTATCCCTGAGGCAATTTGTGGCAAACGACTTTGTCAGTATTGTCGACAATATTTTAAAAGAAACCGGCCTTGAGCCAAAGTATCTTGAACTGGAAATCACCGAAAGTTTTCTTGCGCAAAATGTTGATCGCACCGCAGAGATTCTAACAAATCTTCACAATCTAGGAGTTCAGCTTTCCATAGATGATTTTGGCACAGGCTATTCTTCACTTAGCTATCTCAAAAGATTCCCCCTAAACACGTTAAAAATCGATCAAAGTTTTGTGCGGGATATCATGAGTGACCCGGACGATGCAACAATAATTGAAGCCATTATCGCCATGGGACAAAGCCTAAAACTTAACGTAATTGCCGAAGGTGTAGAAACCGAAGAACAACTTTGTTTTTTACGCAGTCAGGGGTGCGACTGGATACAAGGACACCTCATCAGCAAGCCTCTATCAGCCCCTCAGTTTATAAAATGGTTGAAGAAAAATCATTCTGAGCAAGTAAATTTTAAACAAGAAGTACTTTGGCCTGACATCGCATTAAATTAGCACACAGATTAATCACTATCATCCTTTAAAAAGTAAGGAATACAAAAAGCATCAATATTTGAGGAGCTGGATATTTTTCGCGCCAAATGCGTAAATTCAGCAGCCTTCCGTGGATTTTGATGTATAATTTCTCCTCATTTTTAATTGAGGTGGCAGTATGAGTTTTGAAATTCTCCGAAATATGGAGTCATTTACACAAAATATGTTCAATGGAATCATCGGATTCCAAGAAAAAGATCATCCAGCGTGGAAAAATGATCTTAACTTTCAGGATAGAGTTAAAAACATACCCCTTCACTATCTAATGTTTAGTAATGCCGATCGTGACCCAAAAACCCATGGCCCAACCATTGCTCACTACTATCCTCTGAAATTTGAAATCCAAAAAATTGCTGATTACATAAAACAGGTGTCCGATACACCAGTCGTATGTGATGCCCATGCAAGAAATGGATTCGTTGGAAGCTTACTTGCTCAGGAGAATATAAAGGTTATCGGTCTTCAAGATCCAAACGAAAAGCCAAATCAAATTGAATCATTTTATGATGAAACTAATTATGAAATGAAAAAAGGCACACTGAACGAGTCTACGCTTGATATAGACGTAATATTTTCATCATGGATGCCCACTGGGCTAAACATCACTGACGACATAATTGCTAAAAACCCAAAAATGGTTGTATATATTTTTACCGAGCACACCAATGAATTTAGTGGCCAGCGTCAAACCGGCACTAACGAATCATTTGGTGAACAATTGCCAGAAGAATATAAATTATTGGAAGAATGGAGTGTTACCCGCCCCAAAGATTTACTACACGATGTTTGGCCAGACCTGACAGGTAACCTAGAAGAGACACGCCTAATTCGAATTTATGCTAACGAGGGATATCACAACATTCATTCTTCGCTAAAAGAGCAGGATATCACTGGTTACGACTGGGAAGAAGATCTACAGATGGCAGAAACAGCATTGCGTGCTAAACAAGAAATGAAAAACAGGGGGTTCCCTGCGCAGTTTTAACGTAGTGATTTAGCCTAGGCTATTCCGACAATAAAAAAGGGAATGTTAACCATTCCCTTTTTTATTGTACGTGTTATTGCTCTAGCGCAAATTCAGCCTTATGTACCG
>JAOTSL010000183.1 GCA_029864945.1 Gammaproteobacteria bacterium | reverse complement strand
ATCAAGACATTCATAGTGACATACCCGCTAATACCCTGGCGTCTCGCTAGCTCTGGATACACCACTGGCGAACGTTTTAGTACTTTAGGTGCAGTATCAACAGTTTCTTTATCCATGGTTTTACCGTCTACACTGTCGAGCAGACCGCTGTCGTCAATATCAGAGAAACTTGCTTCATCAAACTGCGGGATACCGAAACTCAATCCCGATCCCGACAAAGAAGAACCCAGACCTGACGGCTTGATAGAAGCCATTTGTGGTGCCGGCTTTGGACGTTTTGGCTTTGGTTTTTGTTCCGGTTTTGGCTGTTTTATCTGTTTTTGTTTGTTAACGTCAAAGTTGACCTGCTTGTTAGTAGGTTCTTCTTTTTTGGTCGTTGATTCGTTAAGACTGATAACCAGAACGAATAACAGGTATGGGATTGCAAGCGCTGCAAGCAGCGCAATGAGTCGTTTTAACATAATTTATCAAAGATTCTATTCGTCAGCCTAAGAGCCAGATTCCTGCTCGGTTGCAACACCAACATCGGTTGCACCCGCGAGGCGTGTTTGGTCCACAACTTCCAGCACCAGCTTCGCTGTGACAGTTTCGTCGGTGACGACGAGTACCGATTTTTCGGTGCTGCTGCGTAACATGTCTCGAAGTTTACTTTGCAGACTATAAATTCGTACCGGCTGGTTATCTACATAAATTGCACCATACTGATCGATAAAGATTCGAATGGATTTGGTTGATGCGGATGATGCGCTAGCTGCACTTGGACGCTGTAGGTCGAGCTTCATATCTTTGACGAAGGTAGTCGTTACCATAAAAAAGATCAGTAAAATAAACACCATGTCAATTAGTGGTGAGATATCAACTGTGGCTTCTTCCTCTTTATTATTTCTATAACGCATTGTTAACTCCAGTCGTATTCATTATTTTCTGTATACCCAAACTAGGTCTTTGATTTGATCCAGTTCGCGAATAATATTCTGTTGCTTACGCTCTACGATACGGCCGATCATCAAACCGGGAATGGATATGGTTAGGCCAATCTGTGTGGTAAACAGTGCGCGACTGATACCACCGGCAATTCCGCCAGATTGACTAAACAACGCCATATCGCCCAGTGATTTAAATGTTTCGATCATGCCGTCAATAGTGCCGAGCAAACCCAGTAACGGTGCGACTACTATTAAAACGCGTACCAATGCTCGGTGTTGATTAATGTCTTTTTCTATTTCCCAGAAACGTTCGGTTAATACCGATTTCAGTTGTCTGCGAGTTGATACTGTTTGTGAAACTTCAACTGCGATTATTGCTGCTTTCGCTGTGACTGATCGCGATTTAAGGGATTTTTTCTTCGCCTCTTTAATTAATTCTCGTGGCCCACGTTTGCTGCTTCGGACACTGATGAATCTGGCGGTCAGCGCATACCAAAGTAAAACCCCAACTAGAATTAACGGAGGCATTACAAAGCCACCCATTTCGTAATAGGTTGTTAGGGTTAGTGCATCAGGAAAAAAAGACATATTTTTTAAATCTTATGTGTGTTGATAATGTGTAATGCAGCCTGTTCCAATTCGTTCTTTATTCTTTGTCCCCAGCTGGATAGCAGGTTACCCATTACCAGCAGTGGTATCGCCACAACTAGGCCATACTTTGTTGTGAGTAAGGCTTCAGATATACCGGAAGAAAGCAGTTTAGGATCGCCCGTGCCATATTCGGTAATAATGTCAAAGGTGCTGATCATACCGGTGACGGTACCTAGTAGGCCTAGCAATGGTGAGATTGCAGCTATAATTAAAATTGCAGCACCGAAGCGATCGATTCTTGAGCTTTCATGTAAAATGGATTCGCTGATGATGTCTTCGATGTGGTCTCGTTCTTTATGTAAGCTGCGCAGGGTGGCAGCGATAACGTTGCTTACTGCGCTGGCATTCTTTTTACAGGCTGTGATCGCATCATTGACGTCGCCGTTTTCAATTTTTTCATTCACTGTGCCCACAGTCTTATGGATGTTTGAGCTAGCCTTGCTGAGAAAAAATATGCGGATTAACACTAGGAATATACCAACAATACCCAGGGTAATAATTACTTCACCCACAGTGCCTGACGCTTTTACGTTATCTTTGAAAGTTTTTTCATCTTCTTTTTCGATACCTTTCTCGATACTGTCAAATAGAAACATTTCAATATTGGCTGGTTGAAAATTATCCGAAATCTGCTTCGCGACTAGCTGGGTTGTATCGTTCCACACCCTGAATTGACCGTTACCCACTGGGGCTAGAATACCGCCGCCTTGTTCACTGTTGCCGTATTTAGCGATTCTTCCCACATTAATGATTTCACCATTAACCGCTTCTCCATTTGGCATGAAGTACTGCGCGGTTGACGTGTTGATCTTGCCATCGTTGATAATTATTTTTTTTGCTTGCGAAAAAGAATGCGCCAACTGTTTGTAATAATCAATATTTTCGTCGAATTTAACATTTAGTTTTTTAAGTGATTCAGTCGCCTGACTTAATGTTGTATCGAGTAACAAGCTGTCGTTCTCAACGTGATCAACATCTCTTGATGCATCTACAATTTGACGATTAATACGATCTGTCATATTCTGTTTTTTAAGAAAGACTTTTTGCAGGCCATCAATTTCGGCAGTGACTTTTTTCAGGTTTTCATTCTGCTGTTTAGTCAGTTCTTTAAGCCGTTGCTCCAATGCTTTTTTCTCGGCAACCAGATAAGCAAATTCTTTGGTGTAGGCTTTCTCTAATTCATCTGATTGAATATTTGAACTAATAAATGAAAGCAGTAAAAACGAAAATAAAATAGATATGCGCATGATCAGCTCTTTGGAAGAAAGTTAGGGATGGAAAATTGTCCGTTGCGGATATTTTTACTGAATGAATCGAATAAATATTCCAATTGGGCGGTACTATCCGAATCCGTAATTATTTCTTGTTGCCAGATACTTCCTTGTTTTTTCGTTACACCATATTGGCCGTCCTGCGTTTTATAAAACATGGCTACTTTTCCAATACGCAATACTTTAACGAGTTTCTCCTGGTTATTAATTTTTAACGTGTCGTTGTAAATGCCGCTGCTTTTGCCTAGCATGAGCTCATCTTCTACATAGGCCCACAATTGATTTGCTGCTTTATTTGGTGAAATAATGCTGGCGTTGAGACGTTGTTCTATTTCGTTTAGTGCTTGTAATCGCTGGTTTAACTTAAAAGGCAAAGAAATAGAAATACTATTACGAAGCTGCTCTATTGCTACTTCGAGTATGGGGTTGATTACTTTCTGGTCTCGCGTTTTTGCTTCATTGATCTCGGTCAGTTTTTTTAACTCACGTTTTAAATCTTTGATGTTGAGTTCATTGCGACTAATTCTGACACCCAAATCACTTTTTTGACTGGAGTAAGAGCGCATTTTATCTCTGTAGGATTCTTTTTCGAAACTAATTTGGTTATGCATTGATTCGATTTTCTGACGTATCTTTACCAGTTCTCCGGATATGTTTTGCAGTGACTCAAGTTCTGTTGCCGCCAAAATATTTTCAGAAGAGAACGATAACAGAAGGAATAAAACTAAAATATTTTTTTTCATAATTAGCACTTTACTACTTTTTTATAACTACCCTGCATGGCAGAGTGGATGCGTGTGATTTCAATGGTCGCCAATATAGCTGTCATATATTGCAGAGATATTACAAGGATATTACAAAGATATTACGATGGATTTCAGGCGAGTGGAGGGTGATTGAAGGTTTTCACAAAACGGTCATATCGGTGAAATAGTAAAGAGAGCTGATTCACTGCTAAGGTCTTGATTATGGGTGAATATAACTATGTATTAATGTGTTGAAGTTATCTGATTTACTCGTTTGTGAGTCGATTTTATGGTTAATCACATTTCTATTATTTATTGAATTTGTTGTAATCTCACATTTAACGTTTTTAATATACTGCTTGGTTATTTCAAAAGCCATTAATGTTATTAGGTGTTAACGCTACATTAAAAAAGGCCCATCGCTTAGTCGCGATGGGCCTTTTTAGTATGTTAAGGTTTGAGTGGACTAACGTTTATCTATTGTTAGTGCCAGCCTTACCTTTCCATACATTCGCAGTATCTGCACCGGTGACGCTTGCAGCATCAGAGTAGAACAGGTGGTCTGCATCTACAGTTGTTACATCAGGTATTGCTTCCCAATAGTTCTTAGTGTGAGCAGCGTTGGTGGTATCGCCGCCAGACGTCTCGCTCTTCGCCGTTGTGGTTGCGTAGATATCAGTTGCAACAACTTCATTGATAAGCTCTAGACCGCCACTGAGAATTTGAACGCCATAAGGATTTGCACCGCTTATGTCGCTAAGGTCATTAACAGTATCTGTTGTGCGGTGAGTTATGATTGCTTGGCCTGCAATCGCCGTTTGAGCTGGATCTTGTGCGGTCTTGGAGATAATCGAAACATTATCAAAAATACCACCAGCGTCGTTTTTTAAGTAGATAGCGCCACCTACTGCCTCAACAGTTACGTTCTTGAACGTTGGCATTGTAGCCTGCTCAGCGATAGGGTTGGTGTTTCCGCCTTTCGAAGTGTAGGTGTCTTTGTCATTACCAGTTTCGATTCCAGAAGAGTCGTAATTGAGTTTATCAACAGTGTATTGCTGTGCATACGCGTTTGAAATTGTACCCGTATATCCCAGGTCAGTATCGAATGAATCATCGCCAGCATCGTAAACATAAAGACCATCCACATTTACAGTGCCGCCCCAGATTTCCATGCCATCATCACTACCACCAAGGACCGCGATATTTTTAATAATCGTACCGGAGCCTACAGCAAGTAGAGACAGGCCGTTTAACTCTTTGTCAGCTTCAATTTCAAAACCTGAGTTCTTAATTGCAACATACTCTAGAGTGCCTGAGTTATCAGTAGAATTGCTACCACCGCCAACTTGAGTGCCTGCTTCATAGGTCTTGGTTGAACCTACGATAGGTGCGTCACCAATAATTGTCAGGCCGCCCCATTGTCCTTGATAGATGGTGTCTCCATTGTCGCCAGCAACGTCAGCCGCTGAGGTAAAGGTGATAGGTTTTGCTAGAGTACCAACAGCATTTATCTTTGCGCCTTTATTGATTGCAAGATATGACGATGGAGTCAGGCCGTAAACTGTAACGCCTGCTTCAATTGTTAGTGTGGCTGGGGAAATAACGTTGATTGCACCCTGTAGTGCGTAGTTAGTGCCTTCAGTCCAGATAGTGTCTGCAGTGATATCACCACTTACGATCTTAGTGTTAACAGCATTGAGCTCTTTTAATACCCAGCCAAATACGCTTTGATCAGCGCCTGTAACCAGTTTCGCAGCGTCAGATTTAACTGAGGCATTTGTTGCGCCTGCAGCGACAGATGAGACAAAGATATTTCCAGTGTATGGATCAGAGCTTAAATCTAGACCATTTAACCAGTAATCTTTTGTGTGAGTAGCGTCAATTGTGTTGCCGCCGCTAGTTCCATCCTTAGCTGTTCGAGTTGCGAAAATTGCATTCGGAGTGACTTCATTATTAAGAACAATTCCTTTCGTTCCAGCGATAGTAATACCACGAGGGGTGCCACTTAGATCATCAACGGTATCTGTCGTTCTATGAGTGACAATAGCCTGATCTGCGGTATCTGTCTGGCCGGTAACGGTTGAAGCTTTTACATTTACAATGACGTTGTCAAAAGTGTAACCCGAGTCGTTTTTGATGTAGATGGCGCCACCTACTGCATTAATGGTCGCATTTTTTAAAAATGGCTTAGTAGGTGCTGCGTCCCCAGTAGGGCTTACATCAAAAGTGTCGCTGTCGTTACCAGACTCGACACCGCTTGAATCGTAGTTGGTCTTGTCAACGTTTTTCTGAACAACGACTGCATTATCAATCGTGCCGGTATAACCGCTGTCAGTATCAAGTGAATCGTCACCAGCGTTGTAGACATAAACATTAGTCAGGTTTACTGTGCCACCCCAGATCTCAATACCGTCATCAGCACCACCAAGTACAGCAACATCTGAAATTGTTGTGCCTGAGCCAACAGCCAGCAATGAAAGACCATTTAATTCCTTATCAACTTCGACAGCAAATCCGCTGTGCTTGATCATGACATATTTTAATGTGCCCGAATTGTCAGCTGCGTCAGTACCGCCACCTACTTGGGTGCCAGCTTCATAGGTTTTTGTTCCACCATGGATGGGTGCGTTGCCGATAATGGTTAAGCCGCCCCATTCGCCTTGGGCATCTTTAGTTGAAGACGCTGCATGGTCGGCAGCTGACGTGAAAATAATTGGTTGGTCAGCGGTACCATTTGCTTCGATCTTGGCGCCAGCATTGATTGCCAGATATGATTTGTCAGTAGCACCGTACAGGGTAGTGCCTGCAGGGATAGTTAAAGTGGTACCACTAAGAAAATTAACTTCACCAGTAATTTTGTACGCTATAGCTGAATCAAGAGTGACGCTTTCAGAAAAGTTACCCATTAATTCATTGTTTTCCGAAACATAAGTAGCGGTGCCTTTGCTTGCGGGGGCAGTGGTGGTATCGTTTTCATTACAGCCAGTCAATATAACCGCTGAGGTCAACATGCCAAGAGCGGCGTATGTTTTTATTAAGGGTAACTTCATTAAGTTGCTCCAGTTTTATTGATTAAAAAATTCGGATGTTGCTAATTAAAAGTGACTTCCCTGAGTGGTTGAGAGGATAGTA
>JAOTSL010000182.1 GCA_029864945.1 Gammaproteobacteria bacterium | reverse complement strand
TAAATTGTTTGATCAGATGAAAAATATGCCCAACAGTAATCGTCGTAGAAAAGTGATTGATCAAATGGTGGATATCATTCGCGAAGATGCACCGTGGATTTGGGGCTACAATCCTAAGCAATTTTCATTAAGCCATAGCTGGTACCTGAATGGTAAGCCGAATTTAATGGCACATAATACATTGCAGTATAAACGAATAGAATCAATAGAAAGAAAGATAAAGCGAAAGTCATGGAATAAGCCAGTTTTGTGGCCGGTCATTCTTGTTGTTCTCATTATTGTAGGCACGGCCATACCAGCAATTCTAACCTACAGGCGAAAAGAGCATATGGCGCCTAGGGATATAGTGAATTTAAAAGAAAAGGCAGTGAAATAAATGCTTAATTACATTATCCGTCGTACGCTTTACGCCATTCCGATATTAATTGGTGTTAATTTAATTACATTCTTATTATTTTTTGTTGTCAATACACCTGACGATATGGCACGAATGCATTTGGGAATGAAGCGTGTAACACCAGAAGCAGTTCAGCAGTGGAAGGAAGAGCGTGGCTATGATAAAGCCATGGTTTTTAATTCGGAAGCTCAGGGCGTAGAACGATTCACCGATACCATATTTATAAAAAAATCCATTGAACTTTTCACGTTTGATTTTGGGCGTTCTGACGCAGGTCGAGATATTTCTTATGATATTAGCCAGCGTATGTGGCCCAGCTTGGCAATAGCCATTCCAATATTTGTTATCGGCATTCTCACAAACTTAACATTTGCTCTTATTGTTGCTTTTTTTAGGGCAACTTATATTGATGTATGGGGTGTTATTATTTGTGTTGTGCTGATGTCAGTATCCGGGTTGTTTTATATTATCGGTGGTCAGTATTTAATTGGAAAAGTTTTACACTTGGTGCCAATATCAGGTTATGACGTTGGTGCTAATGCGATTAAGTTTACGATTTTACCGGTATTGATCGGTATTATCGGTGGCATTGGTGCCGGTACGCGATGGTATCGCACCATTTTTCTTGAAGAAATATCCAAAGATTACGTAAGAACCGCACGAGCAAAAGGGTTGTCGGAAGCTACGGTGTTGTATAAGCATGTTTTGCGTAACGGCATGATTCCTATTTTAACCGGTGCAGTGGTTGTGTTGCCTTTATTATTTATGGGTAGTTTGATTACGGAATCATTTTTTGGAATCCCAGGGCTGGGGAGTTATACCATTGATGCAATCAACAGTCAGGATTTTGCTATTGTACGAGCGATGGTTTTTCTCGGTTCCGCCCTTTATATTGTTGGTCTGATATTGACTGATATTTCCTATACCATCGCAGATCCAAGGATACGTTTGCAATGAGTGCTCGTTCATCCATGCATCCTGTGTTTATGAATATCGCTGTTTCAATGTTGGCGGCTTTTATTACAGGCCTATTAATAAGTGGTGTGAAGCCTGTTTTATTGTGGACAGATGCTTTGATATATTTACTTGTTATTGCTATATCCGCTTTTATAATTTACGCATCAAAAAAAGAACATTTTCTAGTTCCCTGGCGACAAGTGGTTCAGCATAAGCTGGGAATGGTGTCACTGGTTTTTTTACTGGTATATGTTTTTATTGGGCTGATTGATTCTGTGCATTTCAGGATGCCAGTGAGTAGCCAAAACACCACAGAGCAAGTGACTGAAACAATATACGATGGTGATGTGTTAAGTATTTTGGATGTTGTACTTACTAAAATCAGAACACAGGACGAAAAAACTTACTCTGCGCCTTTTGCGACACATCTTTTTTCAAAAGAAACCATTGAGCATGACGATGGATCCCTTACACGGGAGTATCCACGATTAAAATACGCCGGTTCGCATTTACAGGACCCAGAAAATGATCTGGCTGGTGATATACGATCAAAATCCATAAGTGGTGGTATTGATGGAATTATATTTTGGCTAGTATTAAGCCTGATTGTCATTTTATTTGTCGCCCATGACAGAAAAGAAAATTTTTTCTTAACCTTAAAATCTTTTTTTGTCGGGTCTGCCTCGAGAGGAGGCGTACCCTGGGCTTTGATACTATTTACGGTTGGCTTCTTGTGTGTTCTTGTCGGGGCTATGACGGAGCTCGCACCTGCGTATCATGTTTTTGGTACAGATAAAGTTGGCCAGGATGTGTTTTATCAAACGCTAAAAAGCATACGTACCGGCCTTGTGATAGGTACACTTACCACTCTTATCATGTTACCTTTTGCGGTGCTGCTTGGTATTATGGCCGGCTTTCTACAAGGTTGGGTAGATGATGTCATACAATATCTATATACAACATTAAGTTCTATTCCAGGGGTTTTGCTCATTGCTGCTGCTGTATTGATGATGCAGGTTTATGTGGCGAATAACCCTGATTTGTTTGAGACTGATTCAGAGCGAGCCGACATACGATTATTTTTTCTTTGTGTTATTTTAGGTGTAACTAGCTGGACAGGTTTGTGCCGTATGCTGCGTGGCGAAGCAATGAAGCTTAGAGAAGTCGATTATGTTCAGGCGTCTCAGGCATTAGGGGTGAGTACGTTTACGATTATCTGGCGGCACATACAGCCAAATGTTATGCATATTGTACTAATTGCCGTAGTGTTAGATTTTAGTGGTTTAGTGTTGGCCGAAGCGGTTTTGTCTTATGTTGGGGTGGGGGTTGACCCATCCATGCACAGTTGGGGTAATTTGATCAATGGTGCGCGATTAGAAATGGCGCGAGAGCCATTGGTGTGGTGGTCTTTACTGGCGGCATTTATTTTTATGTTTGTTTTGGTTTTATCCGCAAATCTTTTTTCTGATGCTGTTCGAGATGCCTTTGATCCTCGTATTAGAAAACAATAATTAATTTGGAAGTCGTTAATGAGTGATGTATTGCTAGAAGTCAAAAACCTGAAAACCTGGTTTGATACGCAGGCAGGAAAAACCACAGTCGTGGATGACATTAGTTTTTCTATACGCAAAGGTGAAACATTTGCGTTGCTTGGTGAATCGGGTTGCGGTAAGTCCATGACTGCTTTATCGCTCATGCAATTGTTGCCAAGTCAGGCCTCACATAATATTAGTGGTGAAGTGATAATTGATGGCCAAGACTTGTTAACACTGCCTGAGGCGGCTATGCGAAATGTGCGTGGCAATCGTATTGCGATGATATTTCAGGAGCCAATGACATCATTAAACCCAGTATTGACTGCCGGGTATCAGATCGAAGAAGTTTTGCAAAGACACAAAGATTTAAAAGGTGCAGCCGCAAAAGCGAGAGTTGTTGAATTGCTGGAGGCTGTTGGTATTCCAGACCCTAAGCAGCGAATGAATGAGTATCCACACCAGTTATCGGGTGGAATGAAGCAGCGTATTATGATTGCAATTGCCTTGGCAGGTGAGCCAGATCTACTTATTGCCGATGAACCAACAACCGCGCTTGATGTAACCATTCAGGCGCAAGTGTTGGATTTATTAAAAGACCTACAGAAAAAAACAGGCATGGCGGTTTTGATGATTACGCATGACCTGGCAGTAGTTTCTGAAATGGTCGATCATGTTGCTGTCATGTATGCCGGACAGATTGTCGAAGTGGCCGATCGCGATCGTTTTTTTAGTAATCCTCAGCATCCCTACAGTCAAAAATTATTTGAAGCCTTACCGACTATGAGTAAGCGTGATGAGGCGCTTGCGACTATACCCGGCACAGTGCCATCGCTTGATCAAACGTTTACTCAATGTCGGTTTGCATCTCGTTGTCAGTATGCCTGGGATGATTGCCGAGACCAAGTGCCATCATTGAAAATGCATGAGCAAGAACATAGTGTTCGCTGTTTGTTGTATGAAGAAGGTGCACCTAAAAGAAAATTGCATTCAGAAATACCTGTCCTTCAAAAGAGGACATTACAGAATGATAGTAATGAGATATTGCTTAATGTCGAAAATCTGAAAATTCATTTCCCTATACATAAAGGTTTACTAAAACGTGTTGCTGGATATGTATATGCCGTTGATGACGTGTCGATTTCGGTAAATAAAGGACGAACGCTGGCATTGGTCGGTGAATCCGGCTGCGGCAAAACAACGTTAGGCAAAGGTATTCTTCAATTAATAAAACCCACTAGTGGCAACGTTAAATTTCGTGAAACTGAATTAACCACATTAAATAGAAAAGCATTACGAGCAAGACGAAAAGATTTTCAAATTATTTTTCAAGATCCTTTTTCATCCATGAATCCACGTATGATGGTGGGTGATATTATTGAAGAAGGAATGATTGCCCAAAATATTGGTGACAATGCCGCAGACAGAGAAAAAATTGTTTCAGACTTACTCGCACAAGTGGGTTTAAGTCCTGAGCATCGCAATCGCTACCCTCATGAATTTTCTGGTGGCCAGCGTCAGCGGATTTGTGTTGCTAGAGCACTGGCTGTTAATCCACAATTAATTGTTTGTGATGAGCCGACAAGTGCCCTTGATGTATCCGTGCAGGCACAAATATTAAATTTGTTAAAAGAATTGCAGCATGAGTTTGGCTTAACGTATTTATTTATCACTCATAATATTTCGGTTGTTGCTTATCTTGCAGATGAAGTAGCGGTGATGTATTTGGGTCGTATTGTTGAAAAAGGACTGGTTGAGGATGTGTTAGAAAACCCTCAGCATCCGTATACGCAGGCATTGTTGTCAGCGGTTCCGGTAATTGATAAAGCAACAAAACAGGAAGTGTTAAAATTGGAAGGTGATCCACCATCTCCTATTAATCCGCCGCAGGGTTGCTATTTTCACCCACGTTGTTCACAAGTGATGGAAAAGTGTAAGACACAGTACCCTGAAACAACGCGTATTTCTGATACTCATACTATAAATTGTTTTTTACAGACACAAACTTGATTTAAACGAAGGCCTCTTTGCTGTGAGCAAAAGTTAATACTGAACTTGAATACTACCACTAAGTTTATCGCCAGCAAAAACACTCTTAATTACAGTTGTAATTTCAAAATCGAATTTAACAGAGGAATCTGTAACTGATATTGATTCAGATTCTACCGACAGCATTTTGAGAGAGTAGCTTCTATAAGCGTGAGCAAGACTCGGTGACGTAAAAGTGAGTGACTGAATATTATTTATTTTTACGTCGTCGGTTGTTGTGTATTCGAGATCAATTTCCATATACGAGCTTTCAAATGGAAAAGAAAACTTAAAGCGATAGGTGCCAGCGACATCTGTTGATTTAACTATTTTTTGTGCGCATACACCAGAGTTGGTGTAAACCGGCTCAAATTTGTTCGTATCAACACTAAGAGCAATCGTACCGGCGTTTAGAAAGTTGTTTTTTGATGTTTTGGTTAACTGAACAATATTAGGTATGTCAACTGACTCAATAATTGCTCCACTTACAATATGCAATTGATTATTATCATTGTTGGTTAAATAAGACTCATCTCGTACAAAATGCATATTCTCATTTTGTTTGCAGTGAGTAATATCCACACTTTCATCCTCATCACTAATATAAACATTGTAATAAGTTTTGGTGAATACTTGAGTAATTGGGTTGGAATGAATGCGCTCAATCTGCCACACACCGGTTAGGTCAGATTCCAGAGAATGCTCTACTTCTTCCTTTGCGCACCCAGACAAAAAGAAGATAACGATTAAACTAGCGATTAGGGGCGAATAATTTTGCATGTATATTGTCTAGTCCTGCAAATAAGGTCGGTAATATTTTAACAAAATTAATAACTTGAGGAAACTGCCTATTAGAATTTCTTTCTCGTTCATCTTTGATTAGGGAAATATGAACGTTGCCTTATTTTTACCTATATTTGGTAGTGTTTTAACGTGTTTTACATACGTGCATTGAGAGCCCCATCAATTGTATCTGATGATTTAGCTGAAATTAATGCGACATTAGGTGACGTTAGTAAAAATAGAGGTAGTTGGAAATCGGCGCAGCTATTTAGCAGTGATGACTTACTCATTTACCCGTTTGAATTAGATGCAGCGGTGGGTCAAGATATAAATTCGCTTAATTTGGTGCATGAAATTAAGTTAAAGAGTACACAGGTCGGAAGGCTTGTTTTAACTGTGGATGCAGGAAAAATAATGTCTAATGAGATAAAATAGACAGCTCAACGACAGAAGGCACAGAGTTTATTGTTGAGTTACCGGTGTGCGAAAGCTAGTTATTTTAAAATTTCTAATATCTTCCCCTCGTTATTTTCCCATATTTCGAGTGGCGAAAAATTTTTCTTGTAGCGCATTTTTTCAGATTCTTCTATCCAGTAGCCCAGATATAACCAGGGTTTATTTAATTCTTTTGCTTTTTCAATTTGCCATAAAATGGAAAGTGTTCCCAGGCTATTGTTTGCCAATTGTGGGTCAAAAAAGGTATAAAGCGCAGAAAGGCCTTGTGTTAAATTATCTGTAACGGCGACTGCTATTAATTTGCCATTTTGTTTTAATTCATAAAAAATAGTATCGCACCAATCGCTAGACAAAAATTCGATGTAACGCTGTTCATCGGCGTGATCCATTTCGCCGTCAGTATGTCTGTGAGAAATGTATTTACGGTAGAGTTGAAAGTGCGACTCATTGTACTCGGCCGGAGCTTCAGAAATGGTGATATTGTTATTACGCATCCATACTCGTTTTTGATTACGATTCGGTTTGAATAGATCAACTGGAATTCGTGCAGGTTTGCATGACGAGCAACTTGGGCAATGGGGGCGGTAGGCATAATTTGCGCTACG
>JAOTSL010000181.1 GCA_029864945.1 Gammaproteobacteria bacterium | reverse complement strand
ACCAAAGGCTGACCCCACCGGTATTAATGAAGTAGATATCACTACCGCACCATTAATTGAGTCTACAAAAACGACAGAGTCTGTCGGGCAAAATATAGCTTTTACTGATTTTGTAATTTACGCTAAAGCCGGCCCAATTCAAGAAGTCTCTATTGGTGATACAGTTACGTTAGACGGTTTACGCTCACGCACATACGGTGGTGGCACGTTGACGTATCTTTGGGGAATTGCAAACTTTCCTGATAAAAGCACGACACAAATCCAAAACCCTACTAGCCAAAATGCGAGTTTTACGCCTGATGTTCCCGGCGTTTACATCATACAACTCGTAGTTAGTAGTGATGGTTTAAGTAGTAAACGAGATCTGGTATCTATTGAAGTTGACAAAACTATTGGTCCGCACCATATCGGGCTTTCATCAAATTGCGTGCAATGTCATACCGACGGTATTTTATTTGGCAAATCTGCTAATCATCTTCCAACAAGTAATATCTGCGCCGCCTGCCATTCAATAGACCGTTTCGCAAATATTGCGTATGTCGATCACATTGAAGTGCTCGGCGCTTGTAGTAGCTGCCACAATGGAAGCTTGGCTATTGGTAAATCAATTACTCACGTAAGTACGACAGTTGAATGCGACGAATGCCATGGCACTACAGGATTTCTCGAATTATCGATTGATGGCACTTATGATCACAATGGTATAAAGAATGACTGTACAACGTGTCATAACAATATTGTAGCCATTGGCAAAAACATTAATCATGTAGACACTAAAGCAGAATGCAACTATTGCCACATCACAACAAATTTTCTTCAGGTGATATTTGATCACAGCACCATCACCGGGTTATGTAGTACATGTCATGATAATGTAACAGCAATAGGAAAATCAGAGATAACACACCCCGTAACAACGGCTGATTGTGGGTATTGCCATAACACTTTAAGTTTTCTGAATGATATTTTTGATCACAGCAATGCAGTTGATGACTGCGCCTCATGCCACAACAATGTGAATGCACGTGGTTTAACGCTTAATCATATTCCAACATTAATCGATTGTAGTGTTTGTCACACTGTCGGAACATTTGCGACTGGCGTGTTTAATCACACAGGTGTGACTAATAATTGCGTCTCATGCCACAATGGTGTAAATAGTTCAGGTTTACCCGTAAACCATATTCCTACGACAGAAGATTGCGTTACCTGCCACTCAACAGACACATTTATAGGGGCGTCATTTGATCACAGTGGTTCCGTTGATAATTGTATTTCATGCCATAACGGCATTGTTGCCAAAGGCAAAACAACTAACCACATCCCAACACTTGGCGAATGTATTGTATGCCACAACACCACGCTGTTTACACCTGCAACTTTTAGTCATGAGGGTATAACTCGTGGCTGTGAGGGTTGCCATAACGACACCTTTGTTATCGGCAAGCAAGCGGCTACGACACATATCCCGACTAATCAAGATTGTTATTTGTGCCACACCACAACAGCATTCAAGCCCGCCATCTTCACACATGCCGGAATCGTTAATAATTGCGCCGTTTGTCACAACGGAGTTTCAGCAATAGGGTTTTCTGCGAATCATTTAGTAACATCTGACGATTGCATCATCTGTCATTCGATCACTAGCTTTTCAACGGCTGTTTTTGATCACAGCAATATTGTTGATAACTGCGCATCCTGTCATGGCGTTACTGCTGTCGGGAAGAATGTAAACCATATCCCTACAGCCACTGATTGCAGCACATGCCATGTACCTGGTTCATTTAAAAACGCATTTTTTAACCATGTTAGTATCGTCGATAATTGTACTTCTTGTCATAATGCAACTTTCGCCACAGGAAAGTCTCTGGATCATCCTGCAACAACTCAGGATTGTTTTGTATGCCATAACACAGTGGCGTTCGCTGGAGCAAAATATGACCACCAGGGCATTACGAGCAATTGTGTCGCATGTCATGATGGCGTTACAGCAATAGGGAAAAACACTAACCATGTTCCAACCGCCGGTGATTGTGCTTCCTGCCATACCACAACAGGTTTTACCCCTGCGACATTTGATCATGCTGGAATCGTTGATAATTGTGGGTCATGTCACGATAGCGTATTTGCGAAAGGCAAAACAGCAGCACATCCACCAACCTCTCAAGACTGTGGCGTTTGTCATACAACGACCACTTTTACTGGCGCTACTTTTAACCACAGTGGAATAGTTGACAATTGTTCCGTGTGCCATGATGCTGTAACGGCAATTGGCAAACCTCTCAGCCACGTACCAACAACGCTCGACTGCTCTAAATGCCACAAGACTGCGACATTTGTCGGCGGTACATTCGATCACCAGGGAATAACTGGCAATTGCAGCTCATGCCATGACGGGGTGATTGCGATAACCGGGTCTAGCAACCATTTTGTTACCACACAAGAATGTAATGTCTGCCATTCAACAAATGGTTGGTCACCAATCAGTTTTACGCATTCTACAAACAACTACCCAGGCACCCATAACGCAACGTTATCGTGCTCTTCGTGTCATCAAAATAATAGAGACACCATCACGTATAGCACACCGAGCCTAGCACCGTCCTGCGCAGGTTGCCACGCAGGTGATTATGATACAGGTGAACATGATGGCACCGTTACACAATATAAAGATTGCGGCAATTCTGGATGCCACCGGGTTAGCGATCGTAGTTGGTAATTGATTCAAATAGAAATCGAAGTAAATTCATAAACAAAAAGGCCATATGTGGCCTTTTTGTTGGATCACTTTAATAAATCGTCTTTTGACTATTTTATTTCTTCCATATAAATCAGTTAAATTCCTCGAGCACTTTCATTTCATCTCGATTGAAACATCACTAAAGAGCCACCGCTAATATTCTTCTATCTACTGAACATAGATGATCTACGTATTTAAATCATTGATCAATTAATTGTGTATCAAGAAATCAGTAATTAATTACTGGACCACCTTTAGGTATTAAAAAACGTTTGATTCTGCTCATAGTTAGTATGAGATAATTTGTTAATAACATACGTCCTTCAAAAACAAGGAAAGGACAAATGAATAGATCAGAAGCGTCTGTTTAGTAAAAACTAATTTTAGTCGATGATAATAATGGCACTATAGAATTAAAATTGGTATAAAACCCTATTAATATAATGCCACCGATAACAATTCTCATAATTTAGGATTTAAATAATGGATACGCTCATTACATTAACAGCAGACAACAAAGAAGAACTTAATAGACTGATTGATGAGAAGCTAAAGGAGAGATATCTACTCAAAGGTGGCATACAGAATGGTGATATGGGAAATGTCGTTCAGGTTATGGTCTTTCCGAACAATATAGATAGTGAATTAACATTAAGCGGCGCGTTTAAGTTGGTTATTATGGTTTTAGTCTATATAGGCATATTATATTTTGTATTGTGATAGGCTACTAATAAAGCACTGGGTTAATTTTAATACTCGAACTTAAAGCGCAAGGCAAAAAACATCCTCAATCGGACACTCACAATCACTTTTTCTAGGCCAATATTAATAAACCAAAAAAAGACCTGAGTTAAATAGCTTTATTTAATGGCTTGCAATAAATCAATACGAATCGGCATTTTAAAATGGGCACCATCAGTACCGAGATGACGCTCAAATTTACTCTTTACGTCATCAAACACTTCAGCCGATAACACAAAATCGGTATGAGTTACACCTAAGATGAGTTTTTCAAATGCGGAAAAGTCATCAAAATGCATTGGCGCATTAAAAAACACCTGCTTAACTAACTTGAATTTACCTGAGTTGACCGCCTCTTTTTCCGCATTAAATGCAGCGGCGCGCACAGCTTGTTCATTGTGGAATAAACACAATATATCGTTAAACTCACCAGCAAAAATAGGCTCTGATACATAAAGAAAACCATTAGCATTTAACACGCGATGAATTTCAGAAAAAGCCATGTCCATGCAATCAATTGGCACATGGTGTAATGACTTAAACATAAACACGACATCCGCACCATTATCATCTACGGCTATATTTTCTGCTGCGCCATGTTTAAAAGTAACATTAGGCAAATCCGTTACTTTCTCATTTAATGCATGTTGAATTTCATCAATTTCAAATGCTGTAATTCGTCGACCATTTCCATTAGTCGCTATGCTCCTAGTGAGGTCAGCTTTACCACAACCTAATTCAATTATATGTTTGTTATCGAGCGTTAATATTTCATTAAATATTTCGGGCTCTTCGCAAAATCGATCAATGTTTTCTTTAGTTATAAACATAGTATTACCACCCGTAAAAAGGAACTCACATTATATAACACATACTTATACAGCCCAGTTATACCAAGGCCTCATTGAGAATGCACTGACGATTATAAATTATAATAGGGTGATATATACATTTCTGTAAAGCATTGGTTGCTACCACTTACCGTCGGGCAAACTATATGTCGATTTACCATCCCAAATGACTAGTATTGTAAGCAATATCTCGCCATTTATATGTGAATTGTATGAAACGGATCTCATTATTGCCATATTGTGGGATTAATTTACCAAAATTTCCGATATAACTACATACGAAGTCATCTGAACTGTATGTCAGGGATTTCTCGCTTATGACAAAATAGTGGAGTATTTACATGATACGTATTGGATTTTTTAAACTGGTAGTTTTATCAGTAATTTGGCTCTCAGTCATTTTTGTTATATCAAACCATGATTTACAGCATATAACGCTAACCCCAAACATTGATCAAATTGACATACAAAGGTTTATGCAAATGGGAATACTACCCGTTGTGTATGCGTGGATGATTTTTATATCGTTGAAAATTATAATGCCTGCAAAAAATGCATAATGTACTTTTATAGACTGATTTTTATCTGGTAGCGTAAATACGATACCGGATTATTATCATTCAAAATAAACCTGAATTAATATTTAAACTAAATTTTTTTTATTCTTAAACAAATTACCAATATCAATATTAAAATAACGAAAACACGAAAGTAGTATAACAACAGCTGTTGCTTCATCTAAATTGCCAATGATTGGAATATTATCCGGTATAAGTTCAAATATCCCTGCACCCGGATTCAGGATATACAAAATGGAAAGTAAGCCTGCAAAAATAACTATCAACGATTTTAACATTCAACATTACTCTTATTTTATTTGCAATAATATGACTTAATTGTACACCCAGTGAATCAGATATCATCTTTTATATTTAATACCACGCGGTAGATTATAACCCCCTCTCACGATTTTCCCCCTGCACTTTTCCATTACAGCTCATTTCTAATATTATAAAACTCATTATCCTTCGAAAGTTTAAATGTTTTCACATATATATGGTTTTTATAACTAACTCTCTTTGAGTTACAGGATGCTTAGTATGGGACGCCTCCGGTTATCATTTCGAATGATGGTGACAAGGCAAATTTAAACGAAAAACGAATTTTACGTACATATAAAGTATAAAGAACAATCAACACGGCATTTCGGGAAGCGGCCGATATAAACCTCCCTTACAATAAATAGTATATACTGAATACTAGCGCTTAATAAAAACAATAGAAAATACTACGCTAGTTTTATTTAACAAGGCAGAAATATATGACTGATGAAATCGAATCAATTTCTGAGACAGAAGTTACTCTGGGTGGCAAGGATACATCAGCAGAAATCAAGCTGGCAGTAGCTGCACTTTTGGTAGGAATGATGCACAGCGATGACGAAGTAAACGATCAAGAGTTTCAAGCAGTGTTAACAACTCTGGAGTTAGAATTTAGTCTCGACTCACAGCAGGCAGGCACGTTATTGAAACTCGCGGAGTTAGAAATAATTAACACCAACGATTACAGGCGTTTTATTGATAGTGTAAATCAATATTTTACTTATAATGAAAAACTCAAATTAATTGAGCTACTTTGGCGCATTGCCTATTCAGATAAGCAACTGCACCGCGACGAAGCCAATTTTGCTCGTGATATATCCGCACAGCTTGCAGTTAATCAAAATGATTCTGATGACTGCCGAAACCATATCCGGGATGAGTTTATCTAGAACTTATCAACGAGTGGGTTTCTAGCCCACCCTGGACACCAGTTTTATCTAATTTGAAAAATCACTAAGCCTTACGCCAGAAGAGTTTTCTTTTGTTATTGTTATTTTCATCTACTGCTTCTCTTGTTCTTCTTTTAATTTTTGTTCGAATTCTTGTTTTCTTTCTTTTTCGAGCATTGTTTTTACAAATTCAAATGGGAACCAAATCACACACCCTAAACCGCCGAAAACACATATCCATAATAAAGTTAGGGAGAATTTCTCATATCCCGCCTGCCCTAGTGAGACGGCAACAAAACCAATAACTATAAAAATAATGAGAGTTTTAACGCTCGTTTGCATTGCCTGATCCTTTTAGATTGTCATCGCATAGCTGATAGAATAATGGGTTATTGTACGTAATTTCATGGAGCATTGAAAATAAAAAAGTTGTCCTCCACAATGCTTGGCGAAGTAAATAATTAGACAGCTAGGAGGCTGTCGGACTTGACCGTTTGAAGCGAAAACTCATGGGGCCGAATCAGAACTTCTTATCATGTGAGGCGAATAGTGGTTCTATTTAACGAACATTATAGGGGATTCTGATCGGTATCCATGAGTTTGCAGCCAAACAGTGTTAAGTCCGACAGCCTCCTAGCTTAATAAATAAGCTAACT
>JAOTSL010000279.1 GCA_029864945.1 Gammaproteobacteria bacterium | reverse complement strand
AATCATTCCGGAATTAGCGATAGCTAAAAACTGGAATGGCTTCGAAGCAGAAGTTGGCAAGCACATAAGCCTAGCGACACTTGAAGTTGAAGCTGCCGAGTTTGAATAGTTAAAACCCAAAGGGGGCATCCCCTTTTTATTAAAGCGTTATGTTTTCGCCTTCAATTGGATGGTCTCATTTTTCTTGTATGGTCCGTTTGATTGACCATAGTCACTAAGTTTATATGCCGTTGAGTTTAGATTTTAGCAAACAGATAATAAAATGTAAGTGATTTTGGTCGCACATGTCACATTAGAAAACCTGACACCTTTTCACGCTCAATCGTCGCCTGAATAAATTTAACAAATGGCACTATATCTTTATCAACAGAGGCTGACTCAAGGGCATCTAAATATCCATTTCTCGTTTCCTGCTTTACAATCACCCAATTGTACCCACCAACAATGAATAAAAAATTCATCAAGAATCTAGCTGTTCGGCCATTACCATCAGGAAAGGGATGAATATAACCAAAAAACAAATGACCTAAAATCGCTTTTACAACAAAAGACGTTTCTCCATCTACGCATTCCTTTAACGCTGTCATGCAATCCAATAACTGTTCACAGGCAGGCGGCACATGCTTCGAACCCCTAATGTAAATCGAGCTCTTTCTGTAGCCTGCCAAATCAAATTCACTAATCAACCCCGTCGCCACGCAAGGTTTGAATAAAGCCGTATACCATTGGGTAATACCAACATCAATTAAGTAATTTAGGTCTTCTTTTTTATACGCTTCTGTTATTGAATTTTTAACACTATTAAAAGCATCAAAATACCCTCGCGCTGCGAGTGCGTCTTTTGCTTCTTTATCCTGCTCAATTGTTTCAGGTGACCAATCTCCACTGCTCACACGTTTAATTAACTCAGGCGTTACCTTATACCCTTCAATAGATAATGAATTATAAGCATCACGTACATAAAGCTCGTTGATCATACCTAAAGTTTCGTCAAGCGGCCTTGAGTAAAAATCAAATTCCGACTCGTGCATTTCAAAGAAACTAATAATGTCCGGCCGCATTTCTTGCCACATAATTCTGATTCTGTTAGCGCTAGCAGCTTCTTTTCTTTTTTCATTCAATATAATCGGAGCGACAAGAAAAGGATCTTCGATTTTGATATTACCAAATACACCAGCAAGAATAGTTTCGAGTTTTTTGCTTTCCGCCCGCATCTTCAACACATTATACGCACCGATTAAACGACCGGCCGATGCCATATTTGTTGAATGCATTAACGCATCAGTCAATTTTTCGAAATTTGCACTTTTTAACGCAACCTGCATACTCAGCGGGTTATTTTTAAATGAAGAAGGCGTTGATTTCGCTAACGCTGACTCAAGAGGGAAAACATTTATCTCATGAAACTCAATTAGATTTTCTGGCTTAATTTTACTTTTTGTAATCAACAAACTCATATTATTAGGGAGCCGAGTAATACCCTCTGCGCCGTCACTCACAAATACGACTATCTGCGAAGGCATTGAATTATTATCGGTATGTATATCCAAAGAAGCTTCTGCACTTAACCAATAGTTATCAGCAAATCGAAAAACCAAATACTGACCAATAAAAGACCATATTGATTCATACCAAAGTGCTGACTCACCGGCTTTTTGCACCGATATATCAGCATCAAACAAATACCACCCTTTGATAATTCTTTTTAAATATCCATGCTCAACCAGCAGAGCCTGCTGCTTAGGTTTTACAGTTTTTGAATGAACAATATTTCCAACCACACTCTCGCTAATTTCAGCCAGCGCCTCAGCAAGTAGTTGATTTTGTGTCTTTGCCATAATCTATCTACCCAATACATCAAAATTGATGTCGGAACATTTGCTCTGAACCGGCAAAACATGAGAATAAGCGATTTTAAAACATGGTTATTAGTCCATGCAAAACATGGTTATTACGGTTTATCGTACCGGACTATAGATCCTTTAACAACAAGGTAAACGTGAGAACATCCTGAATATAAGCAAGAATAAGAAAGTAGCGCGGAATACTTGTGAAACAACAGCGTTAACATAATACATTAAAGACAATAATATCAATGAGATATGGATCTGTCATTTTGGGGCCGTGGGCTGGAGTGACGAAGGCC
>JAOTSL010000180.1 GCA_029864945.1 Gammaproteobacteria bacterium | reverse complement strand
CAGGAGCAACGAGATGGGAAACATTATCAATGATGAAAATGTAATTAACGGCGGCAAAGATGAATTTATTGACCGAGTTAAAAATGCAGTAAACATAGATGAATTAAAAAACTTTCTACGCTATAAATACAATATTGATATTTCCGATGTCGACTTCAAAAATGGAGATGTCGTTTCCCATAACAACAGCTTGGCCTTCAAGCTTGACTATGATGTCATCACCACTTTTAGCATCTTAGTTGATGCCAACGGCAACTCCATTGAGAGCCCCGAAAACAACATTGAAGAGGGTGGCCAACAAGCCGGAGATGTTGTTCGTGAATGGGATAAATAAAAAAAAGGCTCGTCGCTGTTTTGTGTGGGTAGTATAAAAAAAATAGAAATCAGGTAATTAAGTGGTAGCCCTTGAGTTAGAGCCCCGCCGGAGGCATGAAAGCCCTATCGCCTTTGCCACCTGTAGATGCAGCATGGAGAGGAAAAGCTTGCAAGGCTGCGAGTGTGCGAGCACCCGTAGGGCTTGGCCTTGCGGGGTTTTTCTCTCCATGCTACCAGTTGGCTGTTTCTTTTTTATGATTTCCCTTCAGCGCCGGTACGGGAGCTGAAACCCTTATTATCGTAAAAACGATAACTTAAAAAGGATATCCATAGCCGTAGGATGCGCATTCGAAACTACCTTTTTAAAGTAGACCCGCTTGTGGGGTCTTGCGGGGGAAGGCGAGAGAAAAACTCGCCCTCCCCGATTCTGACGCGTAGCGACGGAACAAGGCGCTTGACAAAGTCAGCACCGCAATACTCGGCGACGAAGTCGCCGAGAACGTATTGATCAGTGGTACGCCCGGTGCTTGCTCATCTAGGCCCCCTGACATCTTCGCGTCCACTGCACTAAATTGTTGGGCCTAAAATTGTTCATGCCTAAGTAATGAAACTTGAATATATCTGAATATGGTAAACATAGCATTTACCATGGCTGTTGCCTCGGGATCATCCATCAGTTCATTCGCGTGCACCAAGCTAGCTTTGTTTCTTATTGTGGCAAAGGCATCAATTAACGTCGCGAACGCTTTTAGGACACGATTGACATCAGATGATCTCGCTCCTGTTCTAGAAAATACTGCATGCTGTTCACGTAACAATTTGAATAGATAAGATATGGTCAGGGCTTCACTGGTTTCTATTCCTGACTCGTTACACAATGAAATTAAATAGCCATAGAGTACTGTAAACGCTCTATCTATGGCACTTGACGCTCCTGATTGCCCAATCAGGAATTTAGCATCCGATATTACTTTATCTACTACTCTTGAAATTGACGGATGTGGCTCAGGAGGACGAACGTACTCATCTGTTTCCAGCAACACATTATTAATAATTTGATATGAAACCCCGTGTTCACTCCGAATTTTATTAACAATGGAATGTCCTGGCACTGCGATTTCTCTTTGTGCTAAAGATTCACACGCGTCACAGAAAGCAACGATAAATCCAGCGTATTCAGCCGCGTCGCCTGCACCCCTTTCCATGTCTGATTCGGCCCAAGAAAGGTTTGAACTTGACGAATATTGAAAGTCACTAGCCCTATAAAAATACACCTTGAATTTTTCAATTATCCCTTTTGTTCCGTTTGGGAAATTGATGCGACGCGCAAAACCTAGCAAATCAGCGCTAACGCCAACGAACTTGCCGCATCAGCGCCCGCAGACGTTAACGCCATCTACTAAATTATATTAATAAATTTTATCAAGCAATACTCGTTTTATTTCCTAGAAAATCGCCACAGTCGTATAAACAATTACATTAATGTTTGCGCTCCAACAAAACTTTCATATTATCTTGAAACTCATCAAGGTTATCTGGTGCGTGTAAATAACCTCCTATTATAAATCCACCAAGTTCGTTACGAATTGTGTGTTTCAATTGGTGCATCCGTCTTATGCTATCAACCCCTCTTAAGATGAATAGGTCAGCAGTAAAAAATGGATAAAAACGGAGAGACATAGTTACCCGTGGAAACCAGTTATTGTATAGTCTAAATATATCGTGAAATTTGAGTTTGATTTTCCAAGTGTCTACTATAATTAATCCACTCTCTTTTATCCGATGCTCGATATATGCTTGTTTATTAAAGATGTATGTTTCAGGCTTTATAAAGCAAAAAGTATCTTCGACTTTCATAAAATGAAAAGAGTTTTATTATGTCTATTGTTTTCATAGAGCTGTTTGATATATTTAAAAATTATCATTTTTTATTAATAACTATCCCCATAACCAGACTAACCATAATCAAAGACAAATAGTGCAAACCTAATAGTTTATAGGTCATAACACCAAAAAAATAAGTTTTAGCCATTTACTCTATTCCTTTATTGAATATTTTCGTTTGTTCCGCATTTCGAGCAAACGAAAGCCTAACGATGCATTATTCTGTATTGAATCTAAAAATGAACCACTATTAACATAATTCGCTATGTCACCACGCCGAACAATGAATGAGCGTTGTATTCGACGATAAGAAGCATCTACAAACCAGAATATAATGGAGCCACAGCGATTATCCATATATACATGAAGATGCCGGTTAACAATGATACTCATTACACTAGCAGTCCAGATGACTAATGTCCAGTTTTTGATACTCTTTGTTATTTCGTTCAGTTGTCTAATTGTGCTGTATATAAGGTGAAGCTCTTTCTTTAACAATTCATATTGAATATCAAATATACTGGTTGTTTCGGATTTAGGGGAGAGGACGCCTTGACATTACCAACCACTTAATTATTATGAAAAAGTTAGATAACCACTTCATAACTACCATAATCGTTGAATGGAGGGATAAATGGCCAAAGCGTCCCCAAGAGTTAATCGTACAATATGTGTCCCTTTTTGCAAGGATACATATGCGAAAGACGTTGAGAATGATAAAAAATTTCGTCATAATATCAATAAAATTCGGGCAATCCATCCAGAGCTGTTCGTATCCAGTATTCATAATGGGTACCGGATGAAGAATCGCTATTTTTCCAAAAAACTTCGCATCTGGATTCGCCGTATCAAAATTGGATCTAATAGCTATACTATACGTCCATCATTCGGTATGCCCTATCTAACGGCTTTTACAGATGATGTAAAGAAGGCGCTCTTTTTACGAAAACTCGATGTTCCTTCGTGGGCACTTGCTCATATTTTTGGTAAAAATTCAGTGTATTGGTACAGAATGGAAAGTCATTTGGGAAAATTTAGAGTTGTCGGCACAACTATCAATGAACCATTAAATATCCCTTTGCATCTTAGTGCTGATGAAAAACATACCAGAAAATTAGGCGAGAAATGCTATATCCCCACAACCGTTGGTAATGGATGCATACTGGGTGTAGCCGTTAGTGAAAATGCCGGCAACGAAGCGCTTAAAAAGAGTTACAGTGTTTTCACGGAAGAAGCTAGACGTTTACACCCTGATTATTCACCGAAAACGGTGAACACCGAGGGTTGGGCCGCTACAAAAAATGCTTGGCGAAACCTTTTCCCAACAGTATGTATCCTAACTTGTTTTCATCATATTTACATTAAGATGCGTAATCGGGCAAAAAAGAAGTATCGTGATATTTTTCTAAAAACGGCTTCTGTTTTATGGCATTGTTTTGAGGCAGCAACACAACGGTCATTCTCTCAAAGGGTTAGAAGGCTTGCTGAGCAAGGAGTAAAAGATGTGTTGCCAGATGTCATCCTCAATCCATTGAAAAAGCTACAAACTAACATTTCCAACTACTCCGTCTCATACAAACATCCTGGTTGCCACAGAACAAACAACATGATCGATAGGTTGATACGGAGGATGAATCAACATCTGTATAATACAAAGTATTTCCATGGGACATTAGAGGCTGCAGAATGTAATATACGTGGTTGGGCATTAATCCAAAATTTTTCTCATCAAAATCCAGCTACCGTCAAAAAGCATGATGGGAAAACAGTCCGGCTGAACAATTGAACGGAGGATGCTATCACGAATGTTGGCTGCAAAATCTATTGATCTCTGCATCACTGGGTGGATATCGCGGGCCTCCCCTAAATCCGTAACAACCAGGTTTTTTCCAACCGGATTAAAAGACTTATATGGGTGAAAAGGTTTTCCATTTGCTTTCAATAAAATGTCTCCACGTCTAATGCCAGCTAATGCAGATGGATAACCGTCTAGTACTTCTCGAACCACATATTTTGAATCAACAATAGAATATTGAGCTCCAATATGGTTGGCTTTAGGAATAGATATATCTCGAGTAAGAAACATCGAGCTAAACATATAGAACTCAATTGAATGATTATCAAAAAAATGCGTATGCAAACCCCTAGCTTCTGTAGAAAATCATTGAAGACTGGCGTGAGTTCGTAAATGTTAGAAGTCATCTCAGCCTTTTTCTTTAAGGTCTGATAGTTTGTTTCTGTGAAAAATTCATGTACACGTTCTTTAGGATATATATTAGTTTCCCGCCGGAGCGGAAGTGCAAAGGTCAACGGCAGATTTGCCCCCTTTTCTTCACTCATCCTGAAAGAACGGAGTTGAAAACCAGTAATTGGGATGTGAGATTTAGAATATAATTAAGCACGTCTTATGTTCTTTTTGTGTTCAAAGAAACATAATCACCAATATAAGGACTATTATTCCTATCATTATTGCCAAGTTAGTCCACCAAGCTTGCCAGAAACCTCTAGGGTCTTCATCTCTTCTAATTTTCCAGGAAGACGAACCAGTATCAGATCCATCACTATCCCAAATTTCACCTTTTTTATAGGACCGATAAAGATAATAACATATGCTAGATATGACAAAAAATAGAATGAACAAAAACAGATTAACAGCCAAATATGATTCAAATTTCGATGCTACTTCAGTTGCTATATCATTCATTTCTATAATTTAGTTGAAATTATTTTGACCACTATATTACAATAAGGGACAGATCACTATTAATTATCATAATTCTGGTGTGTTATCAAGAAAAACGTGGCCTATCCCGAATGGCACTTATTCAAGAGAGATATCATATCAAAACAGTTAGTTACAATTCTCCAAACTGATCAACAGTGGGGGAGTGGGGACACTCTTAAAAAATTCAAAAAACTATCTCGTAAGAAAGTAGCCACCCTCTTTTGCTATTGCTTCTCCCCTCTCCACTGAATATCCGATATTGGCGATGCTCATTTCCAACCTTTTAGCCAGTTCAGTATGGGAAATGCCCAATTCCCTTGATGCCCAGAAGCAAAATAGGCTTCTGGGCTTTACCTTTCTCGCCTGCCTCGCCTTTGAAAACAGTTCATCAGGTTCGATTTCCAGAATCTCCGCGACTCGTTCCGCAATACGGAGCAGATCAAAACCCTCTGGACAATTTCCGGGGACACCTTACCTAATTCTTCTTTTTCGGACCAGGCTTTTGCCTCTAAAAAGACCGGCCAGTCAGTTTCTCAAGCATACCTAAAAACGATACAACACCCAAAGGGCGTCCTGACCTTTCATGGCGTCGAATGGTTTCATACTCTTTATCCGTCAAATCCGATGCCAACAATTCACGCCAATTGCCAAGTTAGCTGTGCGGTTTGGTTGCTCGATGCATCCAAACGCGATCTAACTGTAGCCATATTGACTTTGTAGTGGTGAAAGAATGTCACAGTTGCCTCAAGGGATTTTACATTCAGAAACACATCTATGTTCCCCGTGAACAACTGATGAAGAAAGTCCCCCACGACAATCTCCCAATACTGGGTTTCTTTAAAATTCGCCTGTCCATTTTTCACCTGCACATGTTCGTCAAGATCTCGGTGAATCTGTCGCAAGTGCGTCACCATCAGCGAGGCGAGATTCAATCGGCGCTTCCGTGTTCTAAGCCATTCGATGACTTCACGGAGTGCTAGGGCAAGAGCCGCCCCAATAGCACCAATCAAAATCTTCTCAATCAACCGTCATCTCCTGTACTGGAACTCAACGCCGCTAATCAGCCGCTCGGCTTTTTGCGTCGGCTGAATTAGCCTTGTTATCTGATTTTTCATTCAAATAATTAATCAATTCGCTAACACACAAAAAGTGGACTTCTTTATCAGTAGCGTCAGTGAATATATACTTTTTAGTATCTGTAAAATAATATACTTTCCCAGATAGACCGAAATCATAAACTAACCATTGATATTCCTTTATTTGTACAGGATTTTGAAGCTGGTATTCTTTTAAAATCTTTTTTCTTATTGAACCTGGCTGTTTTCGTCGGTCACTTTGGACATCAACCCAAACTTGGCTCCGATCAGCAATATAATCATAATATTTTTTGCACAACGGGCAATATAATCTATAAGAGGACAATTTCTTTTCAGACGAATCACATCGTTGATGATGTAAAGGTACACCACAATCAGGACATAAAATATTTAGGTGATAAGCCTGCTTGGATGTTGACATTATTTATTCCTATTCAGACAGATAATCGCCGCGCATCTTTTGTGCGGACGGCTGAAGCCCCTGTTAGGCTTTTTTTAATAGCAAAAACTATCCATTTTTTTAAAAAATATGACTCCGAATTGTTTTAAAAGCGACTAATAAAGAGATAAAGACAAGACCACAAGAAACAGACTCATCAATGCACCGAGCATGAAATGCAGGGATCATAAGCCCGCACCAGCATCTCTGCCAGTTTTGTTATCTCTTGGTCGGTCTTGCCCTGCAGACCACCTTGCTCAGCCAAGTCATGTAAATCATCCTGAATATTTGCATGATTCTGACTGGTGGGAATAACACA